>WFQD01000286.1 GCA_015487265.1 Sulfurimonas sp.
CTTACCGGGCGCACCATATTGGCCGCCTGGAAGGACGCCGACCTATACGTTGCCTATACCCTCAAACCGCGATATTCCGCGCGGGCACATAACGGCATAGCTCAGCGGGCAGGCAAAAGGGGCGTGGGTTTTGCGCCTTTTGCAAAACCCACGACGCTTTTGACTGTCCGGCTGGAGCGATTTGTTGGGCGTTCTCTCCTTCACGATTGACGTTTATTTTTACCCCGAACCACAAAATAAACAACGCCTACAACGGATTATTTTGATGTTTCCTGGGGATTTGCCTCTGTAATGCACGTTGCTCGGCAAAAATCAGGAAACGCTAATATTGCACGGCTCTCGCTAAAATATTTGGTTTTTATTTTCTGGCTGTTTCGCTGGTCTGTCCAATAGCACGTTTCTCGACGCTAATTTTCCATTGCGCGCAGTTTCTACTGGCACTGCGCTTTTGCGTCGCAACTCACCCGAAAAAACATTTCAAGCTTTTTCATTCTCGAAGCCGAAAAGATTGCTTCTCGATTTCTCTTTCCTGCAAACCTGTTAAATTGGATTTTATTTCTTCCTTTTTCCTTCCGTTTTTGGAACTCGGTTTTGTCGATGCCGTGAAGCAGAACAATCATTTTTCACAAAGCCAGTTCGTTTGTGGGATTGTTTGCTTATTGGTTATTTTTTTACGCCCAACGACTTAGCTCAGCGGCAGGCGAAAGGGGCGCGTATTTTTGCTTTGCAAAAATCGCGACGCTTTTGACTGTCAGCTGCAGCGTATTGTTATGTGATTAGTAATCAATACCATCAGCTCCGCCTTGGCAATGCGGACATTTTCGTTGAAAAATATCTGAGCCATTAGATCCGTAGCAGTGACCGCAATGAGTGCAACATAATTTATATGCGTACTGGTTGTTGTCATTTCCAGGTCTCTCTCTATGGCCATAATTCTCTTGCTGATTACGATTAATGTAACCAATTTTTGTTGTTATTGTATTTCCGTCCTTATACATGATGATTTAGTTTGGGAGCTCGAATTCTGACCAGCCCTTGTATAAATAGTAAATAATAAATATAGCAATAATAGTTCCGACTGGTACTGAGACGAATGCGAGTAAAGTCAGTAGCAAAGCAGGTATTTTCGTCCATGTTTTGTTATGTTTAAGTGCCTTTCCAACAACAAGAGAAAGTATTGAGGCTGGAATAGAGATAGACAGTACCAGCATGTATTGGTTGGTCATTATTTCACTGCCAGGCATATTGCTGTCAAGGTTGTACCACAATGCACCGATAACAACGGCTAAAGCTAAATTGAACCATGCCATTACTATAAGAATTCGCCCTGCCTTATATAAATATCTATCATTTTTCATATTATTTACTCACATAACGACCAAGCTCACTGGCGGCAATGGAGCACAGCGGAATTGCCGTCCAGTGCAGCGTCTTGTTATGTGATATTTTATCATTTTAGCATTTCTTCATAATGCTCTTTATAGCCACTTTTTTCAAATACTATACCAAGAGCTTCTTTAAAGATTTCATAATCAAATTCTTTGTAATCGAAGATATTTTGTCCTAGAGAATGAGATTCACGATTGACATATCGGCAAAACGCTTGAAATTTATTGTCCTGCAATTCTGGCTTTTGGAAAACTTTGTTTAAGTCTTTCTTCTCAATGAAATTGAAAAAATACTCAATAATGTTACGCATACAATTTGCAATCAAAGCTGGCGGTTGCTTTTCATCTTTTATTATTTGCCAGTAAGACTGGTAGTCATTTTGAATTTCTTCATACTTCATGTTAAAAATATGACTGCCATCACTGTTTTTTGTTATCCTGAACAATTTTTGATTCTCTTTTCTTCGTTTATGATTCGTATCTGTTAATTCATAAAAGAAGTATAAGCTATGAGTGAGGAGAAAGACCTGTTCGTAGGTATCAGAACGCAGGAATTCCTTTTTAATCAACTGACCGATATTGAAAATAAAGATGTGGGATAAACTCGAAATGGGATCGTCAATGACAATAATCTTTTTTCCACTAGTATCGTCTGCACTTCTTTTCCCTCGGCACATTTCAACAAAGTAAAGAAAGCTGATGATCATTTTTTCACCCTCACTTAGAGTTTGAAAAATATCAGCCCCCTGCTTACTTCTCTTAATTTTATAAAGACTGTCAGAATGTTTTTCGATACTAAAATCATCCAGCCCTAGTTCAACTAAGCCGTTGTTAATAAACGTTATGGACTGTTCAATATTGATGGTTTTTTTCTGCTGTTCAGCAATAATTTCTTTTTGTTTTTTTATATCCTTTTCAATCTCTTGTTCTGATATTTTCAGTTCATCAATTTTTTTCTCAATATCTTTTTTGTCTTTAAGGTACGCCGAAATGGTCTGATCATAATCCCAGCGCATTAATTCCCAAAACTGGACTTTAATTTCAGCCAAGGTTTTATCTTTATTGTCTATTTTTTCATTGTGAGAGGATATGGATTGGTTAACCTCGTCAATAAAACCATTAAGATTTTTAATAGCAGTTTCTGAATTTGAAAGAGTAATCTTCTGGCTTGGTGTTTTTAATTTGGCTTCAAGTTGACTTTTATTATTTTCGAGTAGATTGAAAGCAGCATTATAATAATTTTCAAAATCACTTTTCTTTTCAACTATGAATGGGTTTATTGTAAATGTCTCTTTTTTAGGAAGTGCTGAAATAGCGCTTTCATAGATTGACAGAAGTTTTTTTAACTCATCTATGTCATTTTCATATGATTCATCAAAGAAACCTTTAATATCGTCAAGGAGTGATTGTGTTACTGTTTTTCTCTGACAAAAAGGACAACTCTCTGCAGCCCCTGCAATCGCTTCTGGAAGATATTCTAAACCGTCTTTTACCCAGTCCGAATTTTGTAGCTGATTGATTAATGTGGATACTGAGCTGTTTTCATTCCCTACAATATTTTTTTGCAGAATTTGATTACTCTCTACCTCGTGAGCTGTAAAATCAATTTTTGGGAGCAAGTCGTATTTTTGCGCTTCATCTCCTTTGATGGCCTCTACTTCCTTTTTTAACTCATCACTTGTCTTTGTCGGCTTTTCATCTGGCTTTTTGATCTTTACCAAATATTCAAACAATGTGTTTTTATTCCCTTTGAGCCCTGCAAGGCAATATTCTAGAACTCTATCACCGCCAGCAAAAGTTGTTTTTATTTTCCATGTTGTTTTTTCGGCACCCTCCTTCTTTCTGAATAATGAATCCTCTTGGGTAGTTCTATTAGTAATCTTAGCTTCTTTTTTAGTATCAAGTTGTTTAATCTCGCCCTGCGCAGCTTTAATCTTTTCCTCAGCTTCCCTATTTTCTTTGGAGAGCGTAAATATTCCTTTCAAGTTATCAGGCTGATAGAAGTAATCATGTATAAACCTCTGGTTATAGACTAATATATCTTCACCATTTAACCCTTCAATTCTGCACTCAGAATAATCACTATGCGCTTTGTTATACAAGAAATTTGAAAGAGTGGTTTTGCCAGTGCCATTAAGACCATAAATCAGATTCACCTTCTTATCTGTTTCAAGGGTTGCAGGCTCTCTGTAGCTTGCAACATTATTCATTGAAATCTTAGTGATCATAATTCGAGAAGTCCTTTTTTACACATAACGCCTTAGTTAAGCCGACCCCGAAACTGGGTGACTTTTGTGGATGCCTTTCCCACAAAAGGCGCGCAGCTTTGGGGGTCGGCTTAAACTATTTGTTGGGCATGCCATACAACTGAAAACTTGCCTGCTATTTCCCAAATGTAGCAATTCATTCGATAAATTCTGCTTTGCAAGTTTTTACTATATTTAGATTGCATACCACCTAAATCTGCTTCGACTTTAACCCAGCTTTACTGGCTAGTAAATATTAAGCAGCTAATTCAATTTATATTTTTCAGATAGTTCAGGCTGCAATACCAGGACATGCCGGAGGCACATTTCTATTTTTTTAAATCTGACTAACGTTCAGTCAATAAGATGATTGAGTTCTGCTTACAAACCTGAATCCTTCTTGCTTGTTCAATACAACAGCTACCCGCTGCGCGGCTAGGGTATTTATTTCTTGTATTGCTATTTTTTTATAGATTTTTCAGCCGCTTTAACTTTCACGCTTCAGCGCGTAATAATTTTAGGACGCTGAAAACGACGAATGCTTTTTCTTTTTTAATAAAAACTTTCAGGCTGATTTATCGTTAATTTTTATTTTACTTTTTCCTTTCGAGCCCAACGTTTAAGTTAACCGGCCGTTTTTATACAGAGCAGAGTGAAACGGCGCGGCGTATAAAAACGGTCGGCGTTAAACGCATTGTTAGGCAATTTACTATGAGAACGTGATGCCATAGCAATGGTCTAGTAAAGCAAGGATAACATCTTGATCGATTAGTGTGCTAACGCGTATTTTTTTACCAAAGATGCCTTTTTTTATTTTGAATACTAATTTAAATGTTTCTAGCCAAATATCTACATCATGAACACTAAAGGTTGTGTCGCGGTAAGTGACGTCGCCATTTTTGTAAAATCTATAGTTTTGGTAATAAAAATACCCGTTATTATCTAACTCATATAAATAGTGGGATATACGATATTTAAATGTTTCATTTGCCAATATTTCATATGCCTTATCGACCTTAGAACGAAAGCCCGGAAGTACCGTAGACCCGAGGGTTATTGGCCAATTTCTTTCGTTTACATATAATTTAATTTTTAAGTGGTTTTCAAGGGGAATAAAATTTAATGAAGTTTTTTGTGCATACCGATGGATGTGTACAACTTTGCTAAATGGATAAAATATATTTTTATATTCAAAGCCATCGTCTAGCAGTATGAACCTCCCAGTTAATGTCCAGATTGATATCATTGAAGTTTTAACCCTTCTTTTTCTTGCCTAACGCTCAGGCTAACGGGCGCGGCGTTTTTTCCGCGTCCGGTTGAGCTAATTGTTGTATTGCGATGCCTGACTATACCACGGAAAAGTAGGGTTAACCGAATTTGGCTGTAACGTTTGTACAAGTTCTAAAAACATGGCTGTTAAATTTTTAACCATTTTTACTGCCACCATCATGCTGGGGCAGTGAGTGTGCAACTGAATTTAATAGCAGTGATAATGCAGCGACAAGGTAAAAGATAAAAATTATTTAGCGTGCATGTTTGCTTTTAACAATTAAGATTTTTAGCACGGTGATAATTTTTTATGCAATACAACGCCTATGCTAACCGGCCATTTATACAAAGTGCAGCGAAGCGAAACGGCGTATAAATGGTCGGGTTGAGCTAATTGTTAGAGTTTTTTTGAAGTTAAGACCCACTTAAATAGTTTGATAATTTCTGTATTGGTGTGCCATTAACAATAA
>WFQD01000287.1 GCA_015487265.1 Sulfurimonas sp.
CCCCTTTAACTACCTAATATTATCAAAATATATTACAAAAGTCAAGAAAAACTATAAAGTATTTCTTGCTATATACTTTCAAGTATATTTTTCACATCCTTAAAAGATTTCTTTGATGCAAAGGCATAAAATTGAATAGTCTCTGAACTGGTATGTCCTAATAAATGTGAGATTTTCTCAATAGGTACACCTTTGGCTAAAAGCAGCGTTGCGTAGCTTCTTCTGAGAGCATGGGCAGATAGTGGTTTTTTGATTTTAGCATGCTTTAAAAACCTTTTGACTAAATCATATAAACTTTTCTCAGCATACTGTTTAAAGTCTCTAGTATAAAATAGATAATCAGTCTTGATTTTATTCTCTTTTCTAAATGCTTTTTCCTGCTCGTACTCCGTCTTGACTAAATCATAAGAGATAAATACATATCTATTTTTATCATCTTTTCCATTGATATAGATTTGCAGATATTTATCTTCATCTATAGTTCTAAAACTAACATCACTCATTTTAATGCCTCTTAGCTCACTTGCTCTGATTCCTGTAAAAGACATCACTTTCATTAAAAAGATTGGCTGTAACCTATTAGGATGATTGCTCTTATAGGTTTTAAAAGCGGAAATAAAATCAATAAACTCATTAGGTTCTAAATATTTTTCTGACTTTTTGGGAGTAAGGTTTACAGGTGATTTCGCTTTTTTCCCAACGGCAGTAATCCCTATGTCAAATATAAAATTATCCTCGCTGATTGAATACTTGTCTATAAATTTAAACAAGCTTCGGATTTGAGTATAATAGTTCTTTTGAGTCCATTCACTATAATCTTGAAAATTGAGCTTTATATAATTGTTGATAAAGTTTGTATTAATGTCTCTCAATCGTTCAATCTTTTTTGATTTTGAAGCATACTCATAAAATCTCAAAAGAGGTGTGCTGAAAGTTCCTATGCCTTGAATGCCATTGTTTTTAATGTCTAGTGTCACATCTCTAAGCTCTTTATGCGATTTAGCTTCCATTGTAGAGAGTTGCCACATCTTTCTATCAAAGTATTTAAGGTCGTTAAGCTCTGCTTGTTTTTTATCATCAGAGTAGCCTTTGTTGACTTTTTGAAGCTCTACTTTGTTTTGCAGAAAGTATTTAATCCACAATAGTAAATCTGGTGATAGTTTTCCGTTTGGCTCTAATTGTTGTTTTTTCATCTTTTTAAACCCTCTATATATTTACTTGCTTTTGTTCTGATTTTGTTTTTATCTAACTTATATTTGAAGAAAATTGATTCCATGTTAACACTGCCTCTGCTCATTCTCTCTTTACCCACTGATTTTTTATGTCTTGTATAGAGAACTTCATTAGCAATATCATGAGCTTGCTTCTTTGTAAAAACATAAGAAGCTAATTCTTCTAATTGGTATCGGGATAGAGTGCTTGTTCTGCTGATAAACCAAACAACTTGTTCATAAAGTTCATTCTTCCATAGTAGCCCAAACTTATCAGAAGTAGGATTTAACTTTCTACCTCTTGATGCTCTTTCTAATTTATTACCAGAACCATAGTAAAATAACACCTCAATACCTTTGTATTTATGAGCATGGTTTTTTATAAAAGCACTTTGTTTCTTTACATCCATAACTATTGTTATGCGGTCTGCATATTTTTTATAATCTTCAATCTGGGATTCGAGTCTAGTGAAAGAGTCTTTAGCTGATTTAATCTCGTACACATGCATTGAGTCTTTATTAAATACAACACTATCGGCTCTTGATTTTGAGTCCATAGTGGTATATTCATCGTGTCTTATTCCATTTGGGTAGATGTTAGCTATATGAGCGTTTAAAACTTCCCTGATGGCTTCTTCTCCACTCTTATTAGAACCTAAAGTTTGCCTTGTCTTAAAAGTTGTAAAAATGTACTCATATATTTTGTCAGTATGCCTATCTTCTAAAAGGTCAATATCTGAATAGTAAAATTTCTCATAATGAATTATATCTTTGCTTACTATTTTTGAAACATTTTTTTCGTCTCCATAGACATGAAGCATAATAGTACAAAATGCTTTTCTGAAATTATCGTAATATTCAGAGATAGGCTTGCCCGTTTTAGAACTGTCAATAAAAAACAGATGTTTTATTCCCCTTCCCCATCCATCGAAAGTCTTATAACAATATTCATGTTCACTTACTTTTTCAAGTTGCCAGATTTTTACTAACTTGTCAACATCTTTTCCATCAACATTCCATTTATCAAGTCTATTTAAAACAACGCTTTGGTTTGCATTTACAATTTCAAACAAATCTATGATATTTTGAATTTCTTTCATATTTTGTCACACTTCCTCTTGAATATTCTCAAAAGAATAATTATCTTTTGGTTCAACAGCTCCCCATTGTTTAAAGAAAAAAGGAGTACCTGCATCTTTGCAATCTTTGTAAACTCTCTCTACCCATTCAGGCTTCATTTCTCTCACTTTAGACTTAGCGCCGCTTTCTCCACCTACTATTACCCAATCAAGTTTATTGGCATGATTATACCCGCCATTTTGATAATCCTTGCCTATTAAGAAATCCGCATAATGTAAGGCATCATCTTTGTCGTAGAAGCTCACTCTTAAATTTATTTCACCTATCATCGGCTCAATACTTACAAATCTCTTTACAGCACGAATATCTAAAAGAGTTGGGATTCTTATATCAGCTTCTTTTTGATTTTCAGCAGTTACCCCAATGTGTAAATTAGGTATAGTGGAATACCCATGGTTATAATACCAATCAAAATATTTTTTCATTCTCTCTGGTCTTTTAGTTAATATTTGAAAAGTATGTTGAGGATTATTAACAATTTCATCAAAGATATGAGAAAGTTTTTCAAACGAAATTTCATCTTGAAATAAATCCGTCATACTTCCTATAAAAATTTTAGCTGATTTTTTTCTTTTGCTCGGTTCAGATAATCTGTTTTTATGAAACACTACATCACTAAATGGAGTATCGTAAAATCTTTCATGCACTATTTTTGCATAACAGTTCTTACATCCATCACTTGCGACACTGCATCCTGTAATTGGATTCCAAGTAAAATCAGTCCATGCAATAGATGTTTTATTCATGATATTAGCTTCCCTTTTTCTATTAAAAGAGACTTTTTGAATTTTTCAATAACTGTTCTAAAATTTTCACTAATATTTTTGCTTTCATTTTCAAGGCGTTGTAAATCATTGACAATATTATC
>WFQD01000288.1 GCA_015487265.1 Sulfurimonas sp.
GTGATATCGTTTCTTTTTCATCCTTAATAAAGAGCATATTGTCAAAAATTTTCGTTTTTTCTCTTAACCCGTATTTAATATTAAAAGTGATTTTTTTTAAAAAATAGAAATTTTCTTTTGTTGTGAAAAATCTTCTATAATGCATCAAACCATAGTAGGGTGCATCAATATTTTTCCACATATAGTACAATGCTGTTAGCTCACAGAAATTATGGTTTTTGTGAGATATATTTTCTCCCTTATCATCAGTTTCGATATTTAATTCGATTTTATCGTTCAAGGCTTTCCCTGCGTGAATAGGATTAAATAATCTTTTTGATATATCAAGTGTAAAATAGTTTTTATGAAAAGCTACAGCTAAAAAAATATCATTATATGTTTTCATTTAATAACTCCACTGAAATATCTATAGCCCTTTTTACGATATCATCCATATCATAATATTTGTATTCCGCAAGTCTGCCCACTAGAATTATATTTTCGAAGCTTTGTTTGTATTCTAAATACTTGTTGTATCTTTCTTGATTTTCTTTCGTAAAAATAGGATAGTACGGGGTGTTTTCGTTTTTTACGTATTTTTGTGGATACTCTTTTAAAATGACCGTTTTATCGCTGTTAGCTGGGTGGATATGTTTGAATTCTGTAATTCTCGTAAAATCGTAATCGTTTGGATAGTTGATTGTAGCATTTTCTTGAAAATACTCTTTTTCAATAGTTTCGAAGCGCATATCGACACTTCTATACGGTAATTCTCCGAATTTATAATCAAACAACTCGTCTATCATCCCCGTGTAGATAAGTTTGCCGTTGAATTCTTTGTTGAAAAAATATAATTTATGTGTTTGAAAGTTTACCTTCATAATTTCCTTGAAATCGGTATTTAGCATAATTTTTATATTTGGATGGTTCAACATATTGTGAAAGAGTTTCGTGTAACCCTCTTTCGGTAATCCTTGATACGTATCGTTGAAATATCGATCGTCTTTACCTATAAAAACGGGAACCCTTGCGGTTACGGCGCTATCGATCTCTTCAGGTTTCATTCCCCATTGCTTTGCCGTATAGTTCAAAAAAATTTTTTCGTAGATAAAATCAGCTAAAAACTTCAAATCTTCATCGTGTGAATTTTTTAACTCGAGTATAGGTATTTTGGAGTTGTATTTGTAGTTTTGAAGGAGTTTTTGTTCTAGTTTTTTTGCAAGTTCGTTAGGAAAAATTTCATATAAAGTATTAAAATTAAAAGGTATGGGTGCTTTTTTGCCGTCGATAAATGCTAAAACTTTGTGATGATAAACATCCCATCTCGTAAAATTGCTTAGATAATTCCAAACCTCTTTGAAGTTTGTGTGGAAAAGATGCGGTCCATATTTGTGAACGAGTATATTTTCAACTCTTTCGTCGTAACAATTTCCGCCTATATGATTTCTTTTTTCTATGATCAATACTTTTTTGTTTAATTCATTTGCAATTCTTTCAGCTATTATACTTCCGGCAAATCCGGCACCGACTATGATATAATCAAACATTTTATTCCTTAAATATTTTTTTTATAATATTTTGTTGTCTGATACTATTAGCAATAAATATTCCACTAAAAACACTAAAAAGAACAAGTGTAAACTGTTTGACAAGAAGCGGTTCCGGAATGAAGCCTACTATAAAAATGGTTATAAATAAAAGCGAAGTTTCTTTTATCTCTTTGTCTTTAATGGGAAGTTTTGTAAAATTATAAAGAAAAAGCATAAAAAGTATCAAGCCGACTATACCTGTTTCAAGCGAGATGAGAAGATACTGGCTATGTGGATGCATTGAACCCATAAAATTTTTTGTAGCATCGGTTAGGTTTAGAGAATCGTATTTATTTTTTTGCAGCTCTTTTTTTGTTTCTTGCATAAAATCACCAACACCCACACCGATTAGAGGGTGTTCTTTAAGAATATTGAATGTTGTAATATAAAATACCGTACGGATTCCCCAAGAAGTATTGTAGTTTTTTCTTTTCATTTGTTGAATATCGGACAAGGCTTGATGAACTCTTTTATTAAATGTCGGTACAGTGGTGTATGCAACGCTAAAAATCAAGCCCAAAGTTGCAAGACTAAGAAAAAATGCTTTGAATGTAAAACGATAATGAAGTATCATCATAACTATCAAGCCTACTACAAATGCGACTTGCCCCGTCCTTCCGTTTGTTATAAAAAGATTGCCCGTCACAGTTAAAAAGAAAAAGGCGTAAAGTACTTTTTCTTTTTTGTTGTATTTATGTGAAAATAATCTATACAAAAGTAGAATTGATGTGAAAGCTAAAAATATACTATAATCTATATGGAACATAAAAGGGGAAGGAAAGCTAGGGGTTGCATCGTTGATGTGCCATAAATTGAAAAAAATGCCATATGTGAGAATCTCACTAATAAACATTCCCGCCAGAAAAAAAGAGATAATTTTTTGGGTATAAACCGGTTTGAAAGATACGGCAATAACATAAATTGTAAAGAAATAACCTATCAGACGGATCTGTCGTTTTGCATCGGAGAAGTTTTCCGTCCAAAAAAGAGAGAGGATCAAAAAGGAGACAAAAAAAAGAAATATTTTGAGAGAAGGGGTGCTTTTTATGATATCAAATTTTTTTTTAAAATTCCCCTCGACTACCCATATAAGAGGTAGTAAAATGCTAAAAAAAGAAACGGCAGCTCTTGATA
>WFQD01000289.1 GCA_015487265.1 Sulfurimonas sp.
CTATTTGAGAGGTGAAAAACCCAATATCATTTTTTCTGATATGATTTTTTTAAGCCAAATTCTATAAGTATTAATTCTCAAAACTTGTTGCAATTATTTAATTGTCATGCTTGTAAGATAGAGAGAAAAATAGATGAGGCTTAAATTTATTTACAAGGAGAGAGATAATGCGTGAGAAGAATATACTCGAAGCAAAACATAAAATAGAGGCTTTTGTCATGAACAATGACCTTTTGGTAAAAAAACGGATGGGGCCTGTAGGTGCAAGAAGTATTGAAGCGATAATGTGGATTGCTAGGAATTCAAATATTACAACAATTGAACCTATATTAGACAAAATTAGTGTTCAAATGGTAAAGAAAAATACTGAAAAAGACAGGCATAAGGTTATGTATATTTTATAAAAAAATATAATGGTTGGCTTTAGAGATTGGCCAAGGTACGATAATGTTTATTTAGTAGTGCCCAGAGAAGTGTTAAAAAAGAAAATAACAAAAATATACTTTCCAGATCCCGTTGTTCGTCTTTATTCTAGGCAATTACCGGAGTAGTGTGCAGTTACATTTATTATGGAGTACTTCAAGGTACTCCATAATAAGGATTAAATTTTTCCACCAACACCCTTAAACTTCTCAACAAAGGCGGAGATTTTTTGAAATACACTCTGCTTTTTTGTTAAATATTGAGGATTTAGTGGACTCATTTGTGGTAAAATCGCATTGAGTTCAGTGCCATTTTCACTGGCATACTCCCGTTTTAATGACGAGACTATATACCGCTTAGCTGCTTCTTCATTTAAGTTTTCATCACTTATTAGCTCCTCTGCTTCGCGCTGTTGCTCTGCTTGAGCAAAAGCAAAAAAAGCATCAATTACACTTGCTTTGTCTCCTAACTCATCTAGGTCTGTTTGGTTGATAAAATCAACTAAAAGGCTCTCTTTGGCTCGGTTGCCTAAACTTGCACGAATAAGCCGGCGTACCTCTTCAACAAGGGAGGCTTTATCTTTTGTTTTTTTGTTATGTTCAAAAATAAGCTCTAAAATATAGTCAAGGTTGATCTCTTGAGATTTGAGTAGATCCACTTCAAAAACTACATCATCCCAATCAACTCTGTTTTCTTCTTTTTCTTTGGAAGATTTTTCACGGCGAATCCAATCACGGATATCATTATATGTTGATCGATAGTCTTGAAGGGCACGCTCACTTGGTACTTTAATCTCTTGCATGATCTTCAAATCATCATCATTTAAAGAGTACTTAGATTTAAACTCCTCAACGACACCCGCATCTTCCATATCTATATTTTGCAACTCTTTTAAGGCAACAAATTCATCATAGTTTTGTAACACGTTTTCAACACGCAGATATTCGCCAAAAAGCTTAACAAAATCTTTTTTATCTTTTTCGGTAACTATTGTCTCAGGATCACCAAAACGTTCTTCTAGCTCCTGAACTACATCAACAAAGCCACGTCGTGCATCACCAGTTACTGTGTCACTAAAGCCCTCCATATACTCTTTATAACTCTTCTCAAGCACTACATTTTTAGTATTTTTATCACCAAAAAGTGTAATGGCATCAACAGTTGCTTTTTCTAAATCTCGAAATGTGACAATGTTTCCAAAACTTTTGCTTGCATCAAAAATGCGGTTTGTGCGTGAATATGCCTGTATAAGTCCATGATAACGCAGGTTTTTATCAACAAAAAGCGTATTAAGTGCAGGTGCATCAAAACCTGTTAAAAACATACCTACAACGATAAGCAGGTCAACCTCTTGGCTTTTAACTCGCTTGGCAAGATCGCGGTAGTAATTTTGAAAACTTTTGCTGTCAACACCATAAGAGGTTTGAAACATTTCGTTATAGTCATTGATTGCTGCATTTAAAAACTCTTTAGCACTGCTCTCCATAGCTGATGGCTCAAAACTCTCATCAACAATATCTCCTACGGCATCTTGCTCTTCATTTGCCGCATAAGAGAAAATAGTAGCAACCTTGAGCGGTTTTGTACTCTCTTTTTGCAAATCTTTAAATGCTTCGTAGTAAAGTTTAGCCGCATCAACACTGCTTACTGCAAACATCGCATTAAACCCTTTTCCACTAGCTGAGAGTCGATGTGTTTTTTGTTTGAAGTTGCTTAAGATATATTGTGTGATCTCCTCTATTCTATCAGGATGCAGAAGTGCCTGTTTGTTCTCTGCCGCTGTGAGCTTTTTCTCATCTGTCTCACTCTCAATGGCTTTAAACTGTGGTCGTACATCATTATAATCTACTTTAAACTTAAGCACCTTTTCATCACGAATGGCATCGGTGATGACATAAGAGTGTAATTCTCGCCCAAATACACTCGCCGTTGTTTCAGCTCCTAAAGCGTTTTGGGGGAAGATAGGTGTGCCTGTAAAACCAAACTGATAATACTTTTTAAACTTTTTTTGGAGATTTTTTTGTGCTTCACCAAACTGTGAACGGTGTGCCTCATCAAAAATAAACACTACATGCTCTTGATAGATAGCTAAATCATCCTCGCTTTTCATCAGATTATTGAGCTTTTGAATGGTAGTGACTATGATTTTATTGTCTTTTTTTGCGATGTTGCGTTTGAGTCCTGCTGTACTCTCGCTTCCATTGACGCTATCTGGCGAGAAGCGTTGATACTCTTTCATAGTTTGGTAGTCAAGATCTTTTCTATCTACCACAAAAAAGACTTTCTCTACAAAATCAAGCTCAGTTGCAAGGCGTGCTGCTTTAAAGCTTGTGAGTGTCTTGCCTGAGCCTGTAGTGTGCCAGATATAGCCTCCGCTCTCAACCTTACTCCAATTTTTAGACTCATATGAGCTTTTTATCTTCCAAAGGATGCGCTCAGTTGCTGCTATCTGATAAGGACGCATAATAAGCAGAGTATTACTTATATCAAAAACCGAATAATGAATAAGAACATTTAACAAAGTCTTTTTTTGAAAAAATGTAGCGGTAAAGTCTTTTAAATCTTTTATGAGTGTATTGTCAGATTTTGCCCAGTTCATCGTAAAATCAAAACTATTTTTATTTCGTTTAGTTGTATTTGCAAAGTAGCGGGTATCGGTACCATTTGAGATGACAAAGAGTTGCAGGTATTTAAAGAGGGAATGCTTAGCGTTAAAGCTCTCTTTTGAGTAGCGGTGCACTTGGTTAAAAGCCTCTCGTATGGCAACACCTCTTTTTTTCAGCTCAATTTGTACCAGTGGCAGACCGTTGACCAAGATAGTAACATCATAGCGATTAGCATGAGAGCCAGTCTGCTCAAACTGTCTGATGACTTGTACACAGTTACGGGCAATGTTTTTTTTATCTAAGAGGTAGATATTTTTTATATGTCCATCATCAAAAACAAAATCATAGATATAGTCATCATGAATTTTTCTGGTTTTATCGATGCTGTTCTCATTTGGCTTGTCGAGATACTCCTCTAAAAAGCGTTGCCATTCTCCATCGCTAAAAGTTATGTCATTGAGTTTTTGTAGTTGTTCGCGCACATTTGCAACCATCTTTTGCGGTGTGTTTAAACCCTCTACATACTCATAGCCTTGATTTTGCAAATCTTCTATAAGTTCATTCTCTAAATCGGCCTCGGTTTGATAGCCGCTTCTTTCTTGTTCAATCTTGGTGTATTTATCAAGTATGATAAAATTTTTGGATTGGGCTATGACTCTTTTTTCTTTCATCTATTTCTCCATCTAAAATGCCACGGATTCAATTATTTTTAATTTTAATGATTCACTAAATTCATCCTCTTGTATAATTGAATGTATAATTTCAAGCAGTAATGCATCTGTTATTTTTCCTTCTGCCACCCATACTACAATCTCTTCCATCTCTTGAACAAATCTATTTACACAATAATCATAGCCATTAAGTTGCAAAAAATAAGCACCTAAAACTAAACTAGAGCGTTTATTACCATCAGTAAAGGGATGAAATTTATTCACAGCATAGACTAAATGTTTTAGTTTTTCTTCAAATGATGGATAATAATCATTATTTTGAATATGTTCCAAAGCGCTATCAAGAAATCCTATCTCACGATACCCATGCAATCCCCCACTATTATCTATAATCCAGTCATGTACTTCAACAGCATGTTCAGTATCAAAATAAAAGATTGAAGTCTCCATCTGTACTATCTGTCTTTCAATCTTTTTAAAACTGCAAGTGTTTCAGGATCAGAGAGTCTCTCTTGAAGAGATTTACTTGTTTCTCCTAAAAATCTATCAAAATCATCTTGCGATACTGATTGAATATAGCTCTCCAATTTATGATGCAAGGCATCTCTAAAACATAAATCTCGACTTGCCATTTTGACTCTAGCATCATTTATATGTGGTACCAAATAAGGATTTTGTGAAGCTTCATCAATAAGTACATCAAGCTCATTTGGTGTGAGTTTTCTCCCAAGTTTTTCAAACTCCTGCTTCATCTCAACAGCTAATCCATGTTCAAAACTAGCTATAGCATTGAGTACCTCTGCATACATAGTCTCTCTTATTTTATCTTTTTGCTCTAGTGCTAAAATCTTTTTATATTCAGCGGCATTCTCTAAAAAAATCACTTCATAGATTCGATTAGTATACTTTCCATATTTCCAGTTATCAGCTTGAAGATAAGAGTCAAGAGCATCTGTAAACTCTTTTCTGTAATTATACTCTTTATAAGTCGATGGCAAATAGGCTTCATCTCTTTGGTTAATATATTTTGTATGCCCTCCTGATTTTTGAGCCATCACATCAAGAACAATATCGAGTATCTTGTTTCGTATCTCTTTTGCTCTTTGACTCTCTGTAACCAACATGGCAATATTGAGCACTGTCCTAAAAGAGAATACCCCTAATGACGGTACTTTAGAGATGTCGGCGACATTGATGTCGTCGAGTAAGATTTTTTTAAGTTCTCTAAGTTGCGGACCTTTTATAACTCTATATCCATTTTTAGATAACTCTTCACTGTGACTTTCTATGTATCTATCTATTGTCCTCTCATCAATATCCAAAACTTCTGCCACTTGCGCTTTGGTAAATATCATCTCATCATGCCAATAGACCCCATTTAATGGAAGATGTGATTCAATTTGTTCTAAAGCAAAACCGTTATTAAGTATATTTTGCCTGCTAATTGTTGATGTTGTTAAATCTTTAGTCATTATTTATCTCCTTTTGGGAATGTTAAAAGCAAATCACGATAATACTCATACTGTTTTTGCCTTAGCTCTATTTCGTATGGTAAGCCCTTGCTTATGGAGTGTGTGAGGGTGTCGAACTTATCTAAGATGGATACTATCTCTTTTTGTTTTTTTAGGGATGGGATGGGGATTTGAAATTTTTTAAATCCATTCATATCAACTGAAGCAAAATTTGACTTAGTAGTATTGTTTTTGCACCATTCATCTAATAAAAATGTATAATAAAAAAGAAATTTTATCTCAAATTTTTGATGATATTCCTCTTTTAAACTCAAATTTGTAAATCTTTGATTTGACAGATAAGGAACAGTAATTAACGCATGTTCGCCTATAGTTGCAGATGTAGAAACTATAATTGAATTTGCTGGAAATAATGTTCCTCCCTTGATGGCGGATGAAGAAACTTTTTGTAATGAATCATTAAGGATTCTTCCATTTTCTCTTATATCATCCATCCTGAACCAAGGGACTGTTCCGTTACTCCAATACTCTTTATTTGATTTTGAAGGAGTGTAACCATTTTTCAAATTAAATATTTCCCCCAACGGCTTCCACTCCACTTCCCCATCTTCAAAACTCAAAAGCTTATCACGGTAGTAGCTGTACTGCTTTTTTCGCGCCGATAGCTCCGCTGTAAGCTCCGCTGTAAGCTCCGTGAAATTGTCCAGCACGCGGACAATTTCACTTTGGATTTTTAGGGGTGGGATAGGGATTTTTATTTTAGCCACTTGATTACTCATTAATTTGGGATTTCCCATCCCTGAATAAACATGTTTTTTTGCTTCAATTGAGAGCCAATAAAATAAAAATTTATAATTTAATTTGGACTCATTATCAATCTTTATTAATCCACAGACATTTGTAATTGAAAACTTACCTGTTCTATGAAAAACTGTACCAGCATTTGCTCCATCTGTTGTCCAACTAACAAACTCTCCATCAAAGTCAAAAGTATTGATTTTCCCAATTTCGCCATTATTAGCTGTTTGGGAACTATAAACGGGGTAATCACCAGCATTTTCAATTAAATACATTTTTGACATTACCCGACCACGTGTTAAGTTCGCCACTTCCCCCAACTGCTTCCACTCAACTTCCACACCCTCAAGCGACTCTCTTATAGTAACTTTACTACTCACGCTTCTATCTCCGCTACTATCGTATCTATCTCAGCTCTTAGCTTATCAATCTTTGCTACTGTGGTTTTAAGTTCTGCGTTAAGCTCTTTTATATCTATCTTCTCTTTAGTGTCCTCAGCCTCTACATAAGAGCTTACAGATAGGTTATAGTCATTTTCAGCTATTTTCTCAAACTCTACCGATGTAGCAAAATGCGCTATATCCTCTTTTGTATCAAAACTCTTTATAATCTCCTCTATATGCTTCTCTTCGAGTATGTTTGTGTTGGTTTGCGACTTAAAAAGTTTACTTGCATCGATAAACTGCGTTTTTGTATCGCTTTTGTGTTTGGAGAGCACCAAGATATTAACTGCAATGGAAGTTCCATAAAAAAGATTGGGTGCAAGCGAGATAATAGTCTCTACATAGTTGTTCTCAACCAAATATTTTCGTATCTTTTGCTCCGCTCCCCCACGATAAAAAATACCAGGAAAACAGACAATCGCCGCTCTTCCTTTGCTTGAGAGGTAACTAAGCGCATGCAGTACAAAAGCAAAATCAGCCTTAGACTTTGGGGCTAGTACACCAGCAGGAGCAAAACGGTCATCATTGATGAGTGTTGGGTCATCACTACCTATCCACTTTACAGAGTAGGGAGGATTTGAGACGATGGCATCAAAAGGTTTGTCATCTATAAACTCTGGTTGTGTGAGGGTATCGCCTAAAACTATCTCAAACTTATCATAGTTGATGTTATGTAAAAACATATTCATACGAGCGAGATTATAGGTAGTGTGGTTGATCTCCTGCCCCCAAAAACCATCCTCTATAATGTGTGCATCAAAATGTTTTTTAGCTTGTAAAAGGAGTGAGCCACTTCCACAGGCGGGGTCGTAGATTTTATTGACTTTGTCTTGTTTGTGCATCGCAAGCTGTGCAATAAGCTTTGAGACACTTTGGGGAGTAAAAAACTCCCCTCCGCTTTTACCTGCATTGGCAGCATAGTTAGAGATAAGAAACTCATAAGCATCACCAAAGAGATCGATTTGATGCTCCTCAAACTCACCAAAGCTTAGCCCTGCTACACCTTTTAAAACAGCACTTAATCGTTTGTTTTTCTCTGATACTGTGTTACCAAGACGATTACTAGTTGTATCAAAATCGGCGAAAAGTCCTTTGATGTCAGGTTCAGACGGATATCCGTTTGCTGAAGACTCAATATCTAAAAATATTTTAGCTAAATCAGTATTGAGATTCTCGTTAGTGTCTGCACTTTTTACCACATTGACAAAAAGTTGGCTTGGGTAGATAAAATATCCTTTTGTTTTAATGGCATCATCTTTAATCTCTGGCGTGATGACATCATCGCTAAGTGCAGCATAATCAACATTCTCATCACCTCCCTCTATGTAAGTAGAAAAGTTCTCACTGATAAAGCGATAAAAAAGTGTGCCAAGTACATACTGCTTAAAATCCCAACCATCGACTGAACCACGAACCTCGTTGGCGATTTGCCAGATTTGTCGTTGTAGCTGGGCACGCTGCTGTGTACTTTGCATTATTTGATTCCTTTTGTCTTTATGTTTACATTGTATAAAAAATTGTCTAAGAGAATCATAATAAAGCATTCATATTAGGATATTTCCATCAAGTTGTTTTGCTAAAAGACAACAACTATTTAGGATTATCCATCTGTGGCAGTAGCTTATCCATCAATGCATTTATTTCTTCAAAATTATATAAATCATCTACTGATATACCTTTTTTCAAAACACTTAAACATCTAAAATAATCGAATATTCCACACTTCCATGC
>WFQD01000290.1 GCA_015487265.1 Sulfurimonas sp.
GGCATCTTGCATTCTATTGGCATTTAAAAGGGTTGCAATCGCTTTTTTGAAAGATTTTTTCTTGGATTTATACTCTTTTTGTTTGTGAAAATTCTCCATATACATGGCAACATTCGCCTGATATTGTTTTTTAGAAAGATGATACTCCGCTAATTTTTCTTGCCAATATTTTGAAGATTTTGCCTCTTTTTTCAAAACAGCTACAGCATCATCTGGCTTATAGCCCTCATATAAAACATTATATTTAATACGCTTCCATTTTTCTGAATTCTCTACCCCTAGGGCTAAAAGCTTATCAATGTAGCCTAAGGCTTCTTTGTTTTTTCCCAAATTTCTTGCCAAATAATACGCATCACTCAAGAAATGCTTATTTGTTGGCTCTTGCGCTAAAAGCTTTTGCACTAAGAGATAACTTGCCTTTTTATCTCCTAAAAAAGAGGCTTCTTTGTATAAATCGTTTATATCTTCTGTACTATACAAACCATCACCAAGAATTGTCGCAAACAAATCTTTTAACTCTTTATATTTTTTATCTGCTTTGTTTGCAAGATGTTTCTTTTGCAAATAAATATAATCACTTTTTGCCAACTGATAACTGAGTAGGTAAGATTTTGCGCGTCTGGCTTTATCACTGCTATCCTGCAAAAGTGTTAAAAGATTATAAGCTAAATCCTTGTTGCCACTCTCAAAACTTTGTTGTGCCAAAGCAAGCATTAACTGCTCATCTGCATTATCATTTTTGAGCATATTTTTAAGGTACAAAATACTCAAATCATAGTTTGATGTTTCAGATAAAATCTGCTTTTTGAGCATATCTCTTGGGTAAAGTACGAACAATACGATACTAAAAGAGAGAAACATAATAGCAATCTCTTTATATGTGCCTACATATTTTTTCTTATAATTTACATCTAACATCTAAAGAAGCTTCTTTTGTTTTTTTATATTTAACCCGCACTCTTGAGTGAGACAAATGTTTCACTCGGGTTTTTGGTTGTGTTGTAAGGGTGCACCCTTTTGGTATATACAACTCTGCGTTTATAGGAAGAAATCCTTTTAAATCTAAACTCACTCTTTTTTTACTCAACTGTTTTACTGTTGGTCTTGCGTTTGTACTTACCAAGTAAGCTTGTTGTATTTGTTCTTTTTGTGTAGTTTTTAAAATAAGTTCTTGTTTTTTCCCTGCATGCACATAGGTATGATTTTCAAAATGGTTATAGCCTAAGATATTTTTTGAGTTTTGAAAATCAACGTGTGCATTTTTTGATTCTACACGCACTGTTTTTAAATCTTTCATCCCTGCGAGAAGAAATTTGTCTTTATTTTTTGCTATGGAAACAGTGTAGTAATCCATAACTTTAGGAATAAATTTTGAAGTATACATTGGAAAAAGGTCATGATGTATTGCCCAATCATAGACATATTGCAAGGCATGTAAAGAGGCTCGTTTTGAGCCTGAGTAGAGATGGTAGTATATATCTATAGGTTTAAGTCTTCTTGGGCTGTTTGTGAGTTTAAAGGTTTGAATGACTCTTTTGAAGCCCCAAAATGGACCGAGCCACTCCTCTGTGTACATATTTTCATTTTGTTCACCTGTGTAGATTTGGTAGTATTCACCCCGCTCCAATCCCATAGGTGCCACATAAGAGAGCCAAGGAAAAGTGTTGCTAATGTAGGTATCGCCCCCATTTATGTTTAAAATTTTGTTTTTATACACATAGGCTAAAATTTCCTCTGTTGGAGCACAATCTCCACTCCAAAAGACCATTTTTTCAAGTGGTTTTTTCCCTTTTGGGGAGTATTTGTGTTGGTAATTCTCTATCGTCTTTTTTAACTCCCTATCGAGTGAGAACTTATAACCCTTAGGTTTGAGTCTATACTTTTCATCCAAATTATCATTTTTAATTTTCCCCCAAAAAAATGGGTGTGTAAAGGTATGCGTTGCAGGTTCTACATTTTTAACTTTATAAAATCCTTTGACAATTTTTTGCAATTGTGGTGCTATTTTTGGGTAAAGTCCATCTTCGCCTATCTCTGCACCAATGACAGAAATGGAGATAGGGATTTTATATTTTTTCAAAATATCATCTAAAATAGTGTTGCCCGAGTAGAGTTTCGTATCCCACTCCACTTTGTTCATAATGCCATCACCATCAACATGACTAAAAAAGATGCGTTTTCCATACTCTGTTGTGGTATCGGGCACAGGTATTTTTGGCAAACGCAAGGCTTTGATAAAAAACTCAAAAGGGTTAATCACCCAGATGTTGTCATTGGCGATATTGGTCATAAAAGCGCTCCCTACAGCATACCCACCCCAAGGTGTAATCGCGGCTAAGGTACTTTTATGGTGTTGTTGGTCTTCAAGGGTTACGAGTGCTTTGCCCTTTGTGATTGTCAAGTAATTATTGAGTGAAGAGAGCGATATATCTATCTCATAGCCCATCATAGCATCTTGAGCAACTAAGCGATTATTCTCTGAGGGAGGAAACTTTTTTGTCTCTATGCCTAACTCCTCTAACAGACTCAAATCTTCCACAGCAAAATTACTTGCAAAAACTACTTTAATGCCTCTTTTTTGAAGTGCTTTTATCCAATCTATCAAGGCTTGGGGGTCTTTATAGTCATGAGTCAGCCAAATCACAACCCCGCCATATTGGCTCATAGCCTTCATACTTGGCAAAGGGTTTTTAGAAACATCATAGAGTTTTTGAATATAGCCGGCATACTCTAAGGGTAAGGCTCCATTTTGGTGTGCCCCCAATTCAATTCTATCTTTCGTACTCTCATCGATGAGTGTTAAAATTTCTCTTTTTTGTGCATTTTTAGAAGATCTTCCATAGCCTGTTAAATCTTTATCCGCCACATAGGGAATCATCCCTTTTTTGCGTATCTTTTTCACAATCTCTTGTGCGAGTTTTGTATCATTTGGATCCACGTAATCAACACAGATAACATTAATCTTATGTGCCTTTACCTTGGCTATTTGAATATCCAGCCACTCTCTATCGTTATCACTCATTTTTTTGTAAGCTAAATTACTATCTAAACCACGATAATAAGACTCAAAAAGTACCGCCTCAACAGAGTCATACACCCTGTCTATAATGCCAAAACCTCTGTTAATGATAAGTTTGGCATCGGGGTATCGCTTATGAAAACTGTTAATCATAAACGCAAGAGCTTGTTTACTCTTTTCTCGTTGTGCAGGTGTTTGTTTGAGAAGTTGGTAAGAATCAAGTGTGTCAAAAAAGAAGTTTTTAAAGCCGCGTTTTATTTGCGGTTCTATCATTTCCTCAAAGAAAAACTTCTGATATTCTGGATTAGTAAGGTCTAAAACATCACTCCCCCATGTCTTATTTTTACTCAGAATCCAACTCTTTTTTATTTTCGCATACTCTTTGATATTTTTATCTATTTCGCCGATGCTCACATAGGCATACATTTTATCTTTATACACATCAAACCCATGGGTATAGACATTGGTGAGTGTTGGTTGAACAATGATATAATCATGAATTCCAACCATCGGGTAAGAGATTTTATCTCCATAATAAATAATGGCACTCTTATCGCTTAAATTCCCAAAAAGTGTACTCCCTATCAGCAGAAGTGGCCATATATATTTACTGCAGCATGAATGTTTCATAATCCAACCTATCTAATTCATTTCGTATAATAATAACACTTGCGGTAAAAACAAGCAAGAGCGAGACTGTATAGCCATACCCAAACATAGAGGGTCCCATCTCAATGGAGGCAAGTGTTAAAACACCATTGAGCACAAAAAAGCTAATTGAGAGCCACATAGCAACACGTTTTCTATCGAGATAGTACAGAATTGCCAAAACAGACATAAAGCCAACTTGCAGCATTGCTCCAATGGTTAAAATAAGCAGTAACCCAAGATACAACTGCGGAATATGTAAAAGCGTGAAAACTTTTGGTGCGGTCAAGAAAAGTACAATATCGACCACACTCTGCACAATAATAATCTCATGAATTGCATGCCGAACAACTTCTACAATGCCATCACGATATTGGCGAATCACCCCTAAAGTGCCCCCACTTCGCACAGCATCATAATAGAGGTCATATTTTTCTGCAAAATCAGATTCAAGTCTATAGAAAAAAATCGCCATACTTGGTAAAATGGAAAGATATGCTAAAAATATGGGCATATCATAGACTATAGAAGCATGAAGTTTCCCCGCAACCACATACCCCGTTGCAGGGTGGTACCAAAATATAAACTTATCTATCCAAGAGCCTAGATTATAACTTAAACCAGAAATAGCCAAGGTCCAGTAAAAATTTGCATCTAAGAAAAAATCTATCTTTAAAAAGATGGTCGAGTGGTAACTTTTAATAATGAGTGTCATCAAAATCACAAATAAAAGTGCATTACCAAAGAAGAAATCAAAAATCAATTTCTCAATAGTGTCTCCATAGACAATAGAGAGAAAAACAATGAGAGCATACGAGAGAAAATAAGCCCAAACAACCCCATTGTAGTACTTCAAACTTGCTGCTAAAATACTCGATATCCAAACCCCGCACAAAATTAAAAAAGTTGCAACAGAACCTACCAAAAAGAGTGTGCTTTCTGTGCCAAACACCCAAATATATAAAGGAATCACAAAAGGAAGCCCAAGCCCCCAAGATAAAAATATAGCCCCAAAATACGAAGGTAAAATTTCATCTTCACGATGCTTATAAATTAAATCTGCAGTATAACGGGTAAAAGGCAGCTGGAGGAGTCCTGTAATAATCAAGCTTGATGCTAAGGCAATCGCATAGGTGACGACCACTTGAAAACGATAGACCTCACTTGCCTCACCATAATTGGCAATGTTAATAAAACCAACAAGCAAAATAGCAACAATAGAGACAACCCAAGGACCTGAGCTCAACATAGCGGAGTAGCCATACACTTTACCCAAAGAGAGGAGTCTATCTTCTTTTAAGATTTTACGAAGTTCAAACCCTATTCCAGCCATTAGTTCTGCTCCTTTGCTTGAAATGCATCCCAAGTCAAACCTTTGGCTTCATTGTAAATTTCGCGATAATCTTCTAAAAACATCTCTTGTCTATAATACTTTTGCACACGCTCAAGTGCGACTGCCTGTGCTTTTTCCCAAACACCATTGTCAAAATCTAAAAATCGAACATACTCTTTTGCCAAAGCATCTGGATTGGCAATGCCGGTTATGGCTCCAGCACTCCCTATGCTTATATCTTCTGCATTAATTCCACCTTCAATAAGGTCTTTACAACTCCCTACATCTGTCGCAATACAAGGCACACCCGCAGCAAAACCTTCCAAAATCACCAAAGGCATTCCCTCACTAATAGAGGAGAGTGTTTGCAGGGCAGAGTGTGGTAAAATTTCTTTAATATTGGTATGTCCAAAAAATTTAATCTTCTCTTCACTTGCTATAATTTGCTCTTGTGTCATGGTACTTTTGTTGCCATCAAAAATTTGCATTTGCTTCTTCATATGCAAAGAGATTGCCATCTGCTGGCACTCTTCTACATACTCTTTATCTTCATCCACAGCACCCACAATCCAGCCCTCTATGTCGGGAATTTGCTCAGAAGCTATTTTAATCGCACGAATAAATGTCTTAATATCCTTAATCGGCACCACACGCCCAATCAAAGTCACAATTGGTTTTGGTGTTGCTGCCCTATACTGTATAGTTTCCATCAAGGCATCTACATTCACACCATTAGGAATTACACGGGTGCGTTTTGCATCGGCTCCAAAATTGATTTGAATTTTTTGTGCTCCTGAGAAGAGAGAGAGTATATAGTTTGAACGGTTATAACAAAACACCCCTATTTTATCAAAAAAATTCACCCACATTCTTTTAATATAATTATACTCTTCTGGTTGCTGTAAAAGGCTTGGCTTTTTAAACTCCACCCAATCAGCAGAGAGCATATCAATTTTACGTTCTCGTGTATAAATACCATGCTCTGTTAAAATAAAAGGTCTGTTATTTGTGTACGAGGCAAGGGCTCCTAAAAAGCCTGCATACCCTGTTGAAGGTGCATGATAAATTTTTGTTTTTGGCAAATTTTGCACAATCTGTGCTAAAATCCAAATTGGTTTATGGATGTTACGTAGGGTCCAAAAGTAATCAACAAAAGGAATATCAGGACAATTTTGCATATAAATCTCATTAATAAAATTCCAAGCCCTCTCAGAGTGTAAAAAATCATCAAAAGTGACATCTTTTGTATAGAATTCAATATCTTGAATCATTTTTGGAATACTTTTGTCTTGTGTTTTAAAAGATTTATACAACTCTGCCACAGCAGCAAAACCCTCTTTACTCCCCTTCTTGCGTTTTGCTTGTGTCTCTTCTGTTTTATCAAAAAGATAATGCACTTCTAAATGCTTTAAATTGGGTGGAAATTCATAACTCAGTTCTAATTTTTTCCCATCTACAATCTCTTGTGCCCCCACAAAACAGACACCAAAAGTAAAATCTGGCAAGCCTTGCATGAGCTGCAAAATCCAACTTGAGACACCCCCTTTTACATAAGGGTATGTCCCCTCAGAAAACAGTATAATGTCCACACTCTCGCTTTTGGGAAAATTCTGATTCATGAGGCAATCTTCCATTGATCAACAATAGGGTAGAGTGTTGCATTGAGTTCTAAGCCTTTTGCACTCTCAAGTACTGATTTTGCAATAGCATATCGTCCCGTATCATAATACACTTCTGCAAGGTAGGGAATAATAAAGGTATCTTCACCCTCTACAAGCTCTTGTGCGATTGTAAACTCTTTTTTTGCCTCTTTGTAATTCTTATTTTTCATATAAACTCGCCCCATCAACATATAGAGATTTGAGCAGATTTTATAGGTGGCTTGGAGTTCCTCTTCTTTGAGTGCGACTAAATCTACTCCATCTTGTGCCTGTGTGTAATTTTTCTTTAATGCTTCAAGCTCTAAAGCCAAACTATCAATCTTTGGAAGGTAGTACTCTTTTGCTGTTTCTATGTAGAGCATTACAGCACTTAAAAAACCTGTTTTTAAACTCTCATGCGAAAGCTCAGTATAAATCATTTCCCAGTACAAAAATGCCAGCTCTTTGTTAGAGTTTCCAATAATTGCCGCATCTTGTGCACTTCCCTTTACAGCTTCACTGTGCAAAATATCAAGATGATAATTTATTTTTTGATTCAGCGCTTTTTCTGCTTTGTTTATAATCGCATACCCAAACATCCGTACCTCATCATCTCTGCTTGAGAGTGTTTTTCGTATGATTTTCAGACTTGCAGGAGAGATATTGGCAGCTAAAAAAGAGAGGGCTTTTAATTTTTTTGATTTTGGTGCGTATTCACTCAACATTAAATCATTCATAGATCCCTCACCAAAACTGCGTTGTACCTTTAAAAAAGAGATACTAAACTCATCAAGGTTTAAAAAGCCTGTCGTGACCTGTTTCTTTTTATACTGCACATTCACAAGGTACCAAGTGACCCATAGAGTAAAAAAATACCCTAAAAATGGAATAGAAAGATTAAACAAAAACATAAATACAATCACAGCGATTTGGTTGTTTTTATGTAAAGATATTTGCAAAAGAAGTCGCTTCAACCAAGACTTTAAAGCATTTTCTTGAAGCTTTTTTTTATCTTTTCGTGCTGCTTTTTCGCCATGTGTCACAAACCTTTTACTCACTATTTTTGAAACAAACAAAGAGAGTGCAAAACTCAAAACAAGATGTATGCCTAAAATAGTATATATATGCTCTTCAAAGAGTCCCAATAAATCATTCACTATAATCTTCTCTTAAGTACTTCTCTAAAATGCTTGCATCGTGCATATTAAAACTCATATACTCAAATTTTTTATCTCTTTCATCTTGCAACATACTTAAAAGCCTATTCATATAGCCAACAACAGAAGATTTATCATGTAAAGGAAAAAGGTTGATAATATAGTAATACCCATTATGCTTAAATGTTGTTGTCAATTCTAAAGAACGCAGCATTTTAGAAACAAAACTGTTGATTTTTAAAGTTTGAAGTTCATTGTTAATTTTCATCACTAAAACCGTCGATTCAACACCATATGTTTTATATAAATATTGCAGGCGAATATACTCATGTTTGAAGTCATCATCTTCAATCATTGCCAATGTATCACTCTTATAGAGTGTATCTTCTTTTGCTATAGCAATAGAGAGATACTCAAGCAAAATCGTAATAGAAGTCAAGTTTTCTCTGTTAAAAGACATAAATGGCATCATCTCTATAGCCAAAACAGCCATCACATTGTCATCACGAACGGCAGGAATTGCCGCTACAAACTTCGTTTCACTTCGATTTGCTAAACTTGGATCCCCTTGTGCATCGCTAATAAAAACCGGCTGTTTTCTTGAGATAGCCTTATCTACCAAGTAGTTATCAAAAATCTCCTCCATTGGCTTAGGCTCACAGGTACTGCCACAAACTTGTACGGCATTGTTTTGTGACAAGATACCACCCTCTTGAGACTTTTTGTAAATAACAAGACTCTTGCTTACAC
>WFQD01000291.1 GCA_015487265.1 Sulfurimonas sp.
GGGCTCGGAGATGTGTATAAGAGACAGATGAATTCTTTTAGCATCTCTTCGGTTGCTTTTTTTCCGTAGTTTTCTGTCAAAAAATCTAGCAGACAAGTAATTTTTTTGCAACCATAAAAAGCTTTTTCCTTCTCTTTGTCATAGAAAACCTTCTCTTTTTCTATCAATTTTCCTAGTTTTTCAAACAAACTCTCCTCGATTTGCTCAAATCTATGCATCATAAATTTTGGTAAAGCAAACTCTATATATTTTTTTGTAGTTTTAAATAGCGTTTCATTTCTTGTTTGTGCATAAGCAGTTGTTAAGTCGACCCGCAAAAACTCTTTGTGCACAAGTCCAATCTCTTCAGAAAGTTTCAAATTGATTGCGATAATCCGGCGAATATCGATTCCAAGCAATATAGGAGTCACAAGAATATTATATTCATACGATTCTTTATCTTCTATGTTGAATAGAAAATTACGAAGTAACTCAATATCAGGTATGTTGTATTGCGATGGCAGATAGAGATTGGCCTTTGCCGAAAGATGGCCAATCGATTTATCGATACGAATCTCTTTGTATTTACTACTTGTTTTAGGAACTTGAATATTATGTTCAGAAGATTTATTTTTTGATTCATCTTCGATATAACGATTGTACTCTTCTACACTGTCATCCAATCCGTATGGTTTTGATGAATCTTGTAAGCTTTTTATCCTTTTGTTTGATTTTGCAATTGCTTCATTCTTTTCATCATGATCATCAATAGCTGCATGTTTTACACTCCTCTTTTTCGCATCTTCAGATTTTGTGAAAAAGCCTATTTTACCCTCATGATATAATTTTCTTGGAAATTGATCCAATGGTTTGAGATCAAACCCAAGGCCACCACCTCCTCCACCTTTATGCTTTTTTGGTATTTGATTATATACTTGATATACTCCATGATATCCCAATTTCAAGTATTCTAGCAAAGTTGGCTCGTTAATTCCTGTTCCCCATGGATTCTTTATAGTCGATTGAATTACTGTAAAATGAGAATCGCCGGTATCTATACCAAACCCATCTTCTTTCCATAAGAATGTTTTGTTAAATCTTTTAGCTTCTTGGGTCTGCGAAGATTTTTTATTCGTGTTAGAGTTAAAATCACTTTGATATATTTTTAACAAATTAATGTAAAATTCACGACTTCTCTTTTGACTGAAAAATATATTTCTGGCTTCTATATTGTATGTTTGCAACGCCATTGCCAACTCCATAATTCGCACTGCAAAAATTCTATACTCATCTAAGTAGCTTTCAGATCTCTCCATTGGTTCTAGATTAAGATACTGTAAGAAATTATAAAAAATTTGAAAATAGTTATAAGCTATATCTTTTTTATGGGTGATTATTTCATTCACATGATCTAAAAAAAATTTATTTAAACCATTGTAATATGCAACAATTTGTTTTTTTTCTTTTTTGCTTATAGTAATATTCGCGAACAATCGATCAATTTCTTGAGTGCAGTAATCCACGAGATAATGATAGTTCGCATCTTCTTCCAATAAAGTATTTTCAAGCAATAGATAGAGTTCATTTTTCTTCATTAATATTATCTTCCGACCATTGTTTAGAGAAATATTTCCAATTATACAATACAAAATCTATCGCATCGACTCCATCAGGTAAATCTGCTTTTTTTATCGGTATAGTCACCTTCTTTTTTGATATATGTTTCGATTTTTCATGATTGCAGTTAAATACCACTCTGGAATTTTTATGTTGAAATATATACTCTTTATTGGCATACTCAACATCTAGAGGTTTTTCACACAATGGACAAGTCACTTTCTTTTTTTGGTTTGCTTGAAGGATTTTTACATTTTTTTCAAGCAAATCCTCACTGGGATTCCACCTGAAATCGTTTCGTTTTTCGTAACCCAATAGGTTTTTTGTTCTATTTTTTGTATTTCCGTGTAATTGCAAACCTGGTATATTTATAGTAGAAAACAAATCATCAAGTAATTGAATATATTTTTCAACGCCTCCTTCCTTCTCGATCGAATGCAATATCAGCAAATCATCAATATACTTCCTCATTTGATAAAATCCCTTGTCCGTATAGACTCGTACATTCAGATTGATAGATATCATTTCAAATAACTCCAC
>WFQD01000292.1 GCA_015487265.1 Sulfurimonas sp.
ATATCAAATTCATCATTATAATTACAAGCTTCCTTTTCATCTAAATCTTCTATTGATAGATTTTCTAATCTGGATATAATTTTAGACTCATAGATAATTTTTTCGCTACTATAATTTTGTAATTCTTCTTTGCTAAATAAAGCCATTACTTCCTCCTAATCTTCTTAAACCTATCCCCAAAATTAGTCCTTTCAACCAGATTTACTTTTGTTGGAATTTTATAATTATCAAGTTTTTGTTTGCAATATTTTCTAATGATTTTTTTAGCCTCTTTTTTATCTATTCCATTTTGCATAACAGCATCTACGACAACTGTTTGTCCTGTAATTGCATTTTTCTCACCATATACCATACAATCAATTACTTCTGGTATTTCAAGTATTACTGACTCAACTTCAGCAGGTAGAACTTTTTCTCCACCTACATTGATTACCTCTTTACTTCTACCTATGATTTTTATATATCCATCATCGGTTACTTCAACCAAATCTCCGGTTTTAAACCAACCATCTTTGGTAAAACTATCCATAGAAGCATTAAGATAGCCCATAATTTGAGTTTTACTTTTTAACCACAACTCCCCATCAACAATTTTATACTCCAAATTTGGATCATCAATTTTCATAAAAAGAGTATCATTTGATTTATTGGTAACTTTAATTGCATTTGTTTCACTTGTACCAAATTTTTGATGCAATTCTACATTTGGAAATATCTCATTTAATTTTTTTAGTAATATTTCTGGCATTGGTTCAGCACCAAATGCAATAATACGCAATGAACTTAAATCATACTCTTTATGAAGTCCACTTATGATTAATAAGTTTAAAAAAGTTGGAGAAGCAGGTAACACATTTATTTTATATTTTTCTATCATATCACATATAGATTCAGGCTGTCTATTTTGAGGAATAGATAATATTCCTCCAATTGACAGTTGCCTCAATAAAGTATCAATTCCTCCAATATGATCAAATGACAAAAAAATTAATGTATTTATATTTTTCTCTTTTTTCCCTTTGTAGTAATCCACCAAATTATCAAAGTTATGAATCATTGCTTTTGGTTTTCCAGTGCTTCCGCTTGAAAAAAGAATAAGTCCTGAATGGTTTTGAACCTGTAAATTTTTAATAAGTTGATGTTTCTCTTTGAACTCTAAATCCTCAACCCTAAATCCTAAATCCTCTATTTTTATGGTTTTATCACAATTAGCCTCTTTTAGTCTCTCTTTTATCTCATTTTCTTTAATGCTTGTTATAGGAACTATTATATTTTTGTTTAAATGCAACGCTAAAAGTAAAGCAATATTTTCAAATGAGTAATCTCCTAAAATTGCAACTACTTCACCTTCTTTGACTTTATCTTTAAAATCATTTAAAAACTCTTGAATTTTATCTGCAAGGTCTTTGTAAGTATATCTTTTATCATTATGAATTATTGCTATTTTTGAATAAAAGTTTTTAAAATTATCCAATATCCAGCTCATCCATTGACTCCACCAAGATAAATGATTTGTCCTGTAACAAAATCACTTCTTTTATCAATAAAAAAGTCAATAACATTTACAATGTCTTTAAACTCACCAAATCTTTTAATAGCCTGCCTATTTAGCAGTGCATCCATTTTATCTTTTGGAACATTTTTGATTAGATCAGTTGGAACAGGAGTTGGTCCTACAGCATTAACAGTGATGTTAAAATCAGCCAATTCTCTTGCTGCTACTTCAGTTAAGTTTACAATGGCTGCTTTACTAGCTGCATATATAGCCTCACCTTCAAGCCTAAGCGGAGTTGCTACTGTTGCAAAATTTACAATTCTACCTTTTTTTGTTTTTGCCATAACTTTTGAAACTTCTCTTAAAAAAAGAAATGATCCAAAAAGATTTGTGCTTATGATGTTTTGAACAGTTTTATATGGTGTAATCATTATATGATTCATCGATGCAATTCCAGCATTATTTAAAAGTACATCGATCTTACCAAACTCTTTTTTTGTTTTTCTAACCATATTGATTACAGCTTTTTCATCACTCACATCTAAACAGAAGTGTCTATAATTTTTATGTTGGATTGAACTTTCACCTCTGCTACAACCGACTACTATATCACCTTTGTTTAGATAATATTCAGACAACTCTTTACCTATCCCTTTTCTTGTGCCAGTAATAATAAATACTCTACTCATCTTACTCTTCCAATAGCTTAGATATGTAGTTTGTCAAAGACTCAACACTTCTAAATGGTGAATTTCTTTGACTCATAGCTTTTTCATCCGCTAATGTTATATCTTTATCAAACTCATCAGAAATTTTCTCTTCTAAATCAGTTATTAAAGTAACTAAAGCCAAACTATCCAAAACTCCATCTATCCCATAAAGTTTTGTCTCTTTTGTTGGACTCTCTAAAGCCTCATTTTCTAACTCTTCGTTTAGCTCTTTTAGGCTTTCGATGACAAGATTTTCTATTTTTAATTGCATTTACTTTTCTCCTTTGTTTATAATTTTATGATAATCAAACATAG
>WFQD01000293.1 GCA_015487265.1 Sulfurimonas sp.
AAATTATTATCTGACTCTTGCACTATTGCAACATCAATATCATGAGGATTTTTCGATTCAAAAAATGATCCAAATATTATAATTTTACTTATTTCTTGAAACTGTAATAGTTCTTCTTTTATAGAACCAATATATTTCTGCTTTGTTGCATTATCCATAGTCCACCTTCTTTACATAATTGCACTTTACAAACTAAGATCGTCCATTTTACCACATTATCCTAAAAATTGTAATGAGTTTGAGAAACGATTATACTCTCTGTATAATCAATGAAAATCACTTTTTAAAATCATCCACCCTCTCCCATACCAACATACTCTCAAAAGTCTTTTATTTTGGGAGCTATTCATATTTTAGTACCTTTATTTTTTTCAAAAATAATAGTATATTTTTCTGAAAAACTATTACACTTTTTGAAAAACCGTTATAATAGAATGAATTTCTGGAAAAACGATTATATTTCAGGAAATGCTTCGCGTAAAAGTCTCATCAATGTTTTCTTTTTATGGTGTTTTTCGACAATTTTTTGTATATATTCTTGATTGGAAGCATCTCCAAGCTTCTCGATTTTTTTGAGTATTTTAACTACGGTTGGATAGTATTTTGTATTGGCGACTTTAAGTAGGTCGTCTATCTGTACTTTGTAGAGTTGAATAATGATCTTAGCATACTCATCGCCTAAAAACTGCTCTACATCTTTAATGGTGTAGTAGTTGATATAACTTATACTTGGGAGCTTGTTTTGAATAAATGCTGCACACATCTCTTTTGCATCAAGAGCGATGAATTGATCTATCGCTTCATCAAATGACAAAGATTGTGCGTTGTTTAAGATACGCATCTTCTCTTGCTTATAAAGTTCACCATCAAATCTATCTAAATAGCGTTTGAGAATTGTCGTACTATGAGTTTTTTCGTAGTAATCCCTAAGATGACCGGTAAGCGCTAACTGATCACCCATTTTCTCATCACACCACAGAAGCGTTTCAAAATACTCCGATACACCGTTTACAGGAATCTCTTGTATCCTAGCAAGATACTCTATCGTTTTTACTTCATCTTCAACAGCTTTATACTCTAAAGCGATATCAAGTAAAATATAATCTTTAAGCTCTACCCCTTTGCGTTTGAGTGCATCCACATAGAGTTCAGGTTTTTTGAGTAGGCGTGCTATAGTTTGTAAAATATGTTGATAGGTATAACCTCCGAACTCTTCTTTGTGAGCTATATATTTTTCAAGAATCGTATCGTAAATTGTTGTTAAAACATCTTGTGGAGTCGATTCATCGAGGATCTCACGCATCCCATATCCATCAAGGATCAAAAGCTCTTGTAGATCTTTTAGAAGTGATTTTTCATCAAGATATTTTGGTGCATATTCTCTGTAGAGCTCTTGTGCATATCCATAACTCATTTGCACACTTCCGCTGCTGTCATCACACCGTGCAAACAGATTCTCATCGGTAAGGATCAGTTTTTTAAGAAGTTTGAGCGCTGCTTTTTTATCTTCCACAAGTTCTCTAATATCATCAACTATCATCTCTATATCTTTTGCCAATTCAAACGAATGACGATACTCTATAAATTTTCTTCCTCTGGAAATGGAGTTGATCCTTTTGGTAAGTTGTTTTTGCAGGGTCGATGTGTCGTTTTTCATAAGTGTGCTTTGTACCTTTTGGTAGAGTCTGTCATCGAATTGTATCACTTCGTAAAGGATTTTTGCTATTATTTTTGGATCGATTGATTCTATATCTTGGAGAGTTATTATTTTATTTTTCATATTTTACATTCTCACTATTAAATTTAACTGTATATCGATAGAAACACATTATCTTATTTCAAAGCTTTTCATTTTTATATTATCTCCATAATCACTTTCAGTTGGATATCCTAGAGGATTGCATAAAAATTTTACATCTTCCATTTCATACTCTATTGCATCATGAGTGTGACCAAAGACCCAATATTTCATAGAGCCATTTTTATAATATTTGTTTCCATCAAATGTAAAAAATGTATTGATAGGGCTACCATGATATTTTTCGTTAATGTGCTCCTCATTATTTGATGGATTAACGTGAGTAATCATAATATCGCACTCCTTGTAGATGTTCTGTAGTTTTGGGATCTCTAACTTGGTTATATCGTCAAACTTGCTGATCCCTTTGATGAGTCTGCTGTCATTGATATTTTGCTTCCAAAGTATGTTAATCTGATTTGTATCAAATTGTGGGAAATATTTTTTTATATGACTTCCGTCATACCAGCTATCTGTTCCACCAAATCTAATACCTTCTATTTCAATTACTGGAATGTCCCCAATAAACTAGACAAACACTAATTCAATAATTTAGCTAAAATAATACAATCGTAT
>WFQD01000294.1 GCA_015487265.1 Sulfurimonas sp.
TATAAAAATACCACACCAAAAACAGAGAGTCACATGGGGTTTTAGTCCTGTTACGAGAGTAAAACCTAATAAAAAAAGATATAGTAGAAAAAACTATAAGGTAGAAATATGCGATTAAAAATAGCAACACATAATAAAATCTTTCATGCTGATGAAGTGACTGCCATTGCATTATTAAAAACTTTTACAGATAATGAAATAGTAGTTTCAAGAGTAGACCATAGTACATCAGATTATAGTGCTTATGATATGGTTATTGACATAGGTAGAAAATTTGATGGAAAAAAGTACTTTGATCATCATCAACATAAGGGTGGTAAAAGTAGTGCGGGGCTCATATGGGATTATTTAGAGTTGGCAGAGCAATACCCTAAAATATCTAAACTCATTAAAATGGTAGATGATAATGATGTAGGTATCTCCAAAGCAAAACCTTTTGAGTATTCAAGTCTTATCAAATGCTTTAAGTACAAAGATATTTATGCACAAGAGCAAGATAGAGCATTTGAAAAAGCAGTAGATTTTGCAATGATAGTACTTAGTTCTATGAAAGATTTAGCAGAAGCTCTGATAGATGCTAAAACTATTGTGTCTAACTCTTTTGTATTTAATAATAATCCATCCATTATAGAACTCAGTAGCTTTACTCCTCACTGGACAAGTTATATCAATGGAGCAGCGACTCCAAACATAAAAGCTGTAGTATGGGAAGATAAGCAAGAAGGGAACTGGAAAATAAAGATACCTGCTAAAAGAGTAGGCACTTTTGAGCTTCATGGAAAAGCTTTAGTTCAAGATGAAAATATGGAGTTTGTTCATAGCAATGGACATTTTGCAGTGGCAAAAGATGAAGAGACGATGAAAGTATATTTAGCAAAACAACATTTTAAGGTATAATATAAAATTTGCAGAAGGAGTTAAGTTTTTGAAATACACAAAATCATCTATTCTCATTAGATCAACAATAAAACCACCATTTTTTATTGGTAGTCAGATTCGTGGTGCTTTAGGTTATGCACTTAAAAAAGTAACATGTATCAACCCCTCTTATCAATGTAATGGATGTTTTGCTACAAACAACTGCCTCTACTACCAATTTTATGAAGAAAAAAATAGTTTTCACAAGTACAGGCTTGATTATGAGCTTGGGCTTGAGTATTATAACTTTGATTTTTATCTTTTTGATGATGCTTGTGAAAAACTCCCCTATGTAGTCTCTGCTTTTTACATGATGCTTACTCAAAATGGTTTAGGCAAAGAGAGAACCACCTACAAAGATTTTGATATGTATGTAAATGATAGCAGTTGCATAGAGAACAATCAGATAATATTACCAAAAGAGTATATAAAAACCTTTCAAATAGAGACTATTTCTAAAGATGTTACACTAAAATTTATAACACCATTACGGATAAAAAAAGAGAATAAATTTGTAAGAGGTGACACTCTTGAACTCAAAGATATTATAAATTCCATCTATCAAAGGCAGATGCGACTCTTAGGTGCAGGATACAAAAAGTTTCCTTACAAAATAGAGGGTGAAATAGTAGCAAAAGAGTTACACTACAAAGAGCTTACAAGAGCAAGTAACAGACAAAAAACAACTATGAATCTGGGTGGAATAATGGGACATATAAAGATAAAAAATCTCAACAAAGAGAGTTATGAGGTACTCAAACTAGGTGAATTGCTAGGTGTCGGAAAACAGACTGTTTTTGGACTTGGGAGAATAGAAGTGGAGGAAATAAATGAATAAAATAGCACACATATTTAATGAACACAATGGTAATAACAATAAAGAGTATATACATCCTCAAGAGTTTGAGATTGATTATATCAAAAATTATGATGGAAATTATAAAAATAGTAATTTTGAATTACATAACGATTTTGAAAAAAAATATTATCACTCTTTACAACCATCTGCCCATGATACTATAATTTCAAAATATGATGATGAAAAAATAGATAATCTTGTAAATATTTTAGGCGAAAATATTGTTATGATTAGTGGTGATTTTTGGGGTATTCAAAAATTTATTTTTGATGGATTAAGTTCTTCAAAAGCTTCAAAAATATTACGAAGTCGTTCAGCACTTGTGCAACTTATTACTTATGCAGTGGTAGATATTATAAAAAAAGAGTTTTTAAAGAGTGATACTGTTTTATTTGGAGCGGGTAAATTTTTGATATTGGCAAAATATGAAGAAAATTATGAAGATAAACTAAGAGAAATACAAAAAGAGCTAGACAACTACTTTTTAAAAAATTTTTTTGGTCAAAATGGATTTATACTCTCCTCTACTCAAACAACTAAAGCAAATATTTTAAATCAAGAGAGTCAAGAGATGAAAGAAGATTTAGAATCTTTGGCTTATGACAATGAGAGTAAAAAACTCCATAAATTTCATTTTCAGGAGTTAGAAGAGAGTGATATTTGTCAAGATATTTTTTCATACAAAGATGATGAGGTTTGTAACTTTTGCAATAAAAAAGTGGGAACTCAATTAAAGAATAATGAAAAAGTCTGTACTATTTGTAACTCTCAAATAATGTTAGGTGAACAGAGAGTTAAAAATCAGTATATAAAAATATCAGATGAAAAAATATCTGAGATTTTAATCCTTAAATATAAAGATAAAGAGTATAGTATTAAGTTCTATACAGAGTTAAAAGATATTGAAAATTGCCATAAAAAC
>WFQD01000295.1 GCA_015487265.1 Sulfurimonas sp.
GTGAAATATGCATGGATACAGGAACACTCAAAAGAGTTTCAAATTTCAATCATGTGCAAAGTTTTCAAAGTTGACAAGTCAAGCTATTATCATTGGATAAAAGCTGGTTGCATCATGAAGAAAGTTGATAAAAAGCTTAATGAACTGATAGAAATAATATTTGTTCAAGGACGGCAAAACTACGGTACAAGACGCATCAAAGACAAACTGGAACAAAGATATGGCTTTATCGTTTCACGACGAAGGATAGGCACTATTATGAAGGACTTGGGGCTTGTTGCAAAAACGAAAAAACGCTACAAAGTTAATACAACCAATTCCAATCATGATTTACCAATTGCACCAAATCTTTTAGAGAGAGATTTTTATGCCTCCTATCCTGATGAGAAATGGGTTGGAGATATAACCTATATTCCAACAAACGAGGGTTGGCTCTATTTGGCTACTGTTATAGATCTCTATTCAAGAAGAGTAGTTGGTTGGTCTATGGATGACAATATGCAAACATCACTTGTCAATGATGCACTCAATATGGCACTCATCAGCAGAAAACCACCCAAAGGTTTAATTTGGCATACCGACAGAGGCAGTCAATATGCGTCATATTCCCATAGAGATTTATTGGAACTTCATGGTATTGAGCAAAGTATGTCTCGCAAGGGTAATTGTTGGGATAATGCAGTTGCTGAGAGTTTTTTTCATACACTCAAAACTGAACTTGTGTATCATGAAGTTTATGAAACAAGGGCACAGGCTAACCAGAGTATTTTTGAGTGGATAGAGGTTTATTATAATCGCCAAAGAATGCATAGTACAAATAATAATTTGTCACCTGTCGAGTTTGAAGAAAAAATGATGTTACAGGTTGAAACAGCAGCTTAGAATGTTTATGGATTAGTATGATATAGGGTTGACACATCAAACAGCAGTTAGAGGGAAAATTAAATGAGTTGATGACAGAGGATCGAATGAGTGATTTTTTAGAACAAAGATTAGAGAGCATCAACTCTTTTTCAGCGCAGGAAGATTATATTCGTGGATGGTCCGGACTTGTACAAGGGTTATAACAAAGCAATATCTCAATTGATTTAGATGTCGGCTATTTTACTGAGCAGGTATCTATCTATAAAGAAGAAGCAATTGAGAGAGGCGAAACTTTTGGAGAGCCTAAGATGATAACTACAACATACCATCCTACTGCAGTAATCAATGAATTAAATTCTCCATTTGATGTGATTGCACAGGTGCAATATGAAACTGGGTTTAGAGTTTCGGAAGCTTATGATGTTATCAATAAACTGGAACAACATCTTGATGACTTAAAACTACACTCTGTAAAAGGCAAAGGAGGGCAAATGTACAGTGCAAAGATTATCTCTCTTGAATTGAAGATAATGCTTTTGAAACTCAAAGCACAAAACATTTAGCTACCACACCAAAGCACCTATTACAGACATTTACAAAAGTTTGGTATGGCTTCACACGATATAAGAGCTTTTTACACAAAAGAGCTTTATGAAGAAAAAAGAGAAAAAGGCTTGTCTCATATTGAAGCCTGTAGATTTGTCAGTAAAGAGATAAATCATCATCGTACTCAGATTACTGAGTATTATCTCGCAAAATTTTCTTGACTACAGAAAGAAAATAGAGTAGAATTCGTGTATTAAATTTAGGCACAAAATTTGTGCACAAAACTCTTTGATACTCAATTAAGGACCCTATTTTAGGGGTTTATGAGACAAGGGTGACCCTCTCCTCGGGGTCACCACTTCATACAAGTTTCCATCTTTCACTTTTTTTTCTATATATTTCTTTGAATTGCTACCTAAGTAGCAAAAAAAATAAATCCTTTGGACTACAATTTCTTCGTAAATTAACTATTCGAGGAGAAGTCATGAAAAAAATACTTTTTTCAATCACAACAGCCCTATTACTATCAAACACAATGGTGATGGCAAAAAGTTCAGAACAAGTTTCTAAAGATGCACTCAACAATGCAAAAATGGATATGCAAAACAGTAGTGTTTATGTAACAAAAGAAGCAGTCAGAGCAGTAGAATTAACACAAAAAGTACTTATTGATGTAGCACATAAAGATAAGAAAAATGCTATTAAAGATATAGAAAGTGCTATTGGTAAACTTGAGGTTGCACTGAGTGCTGAAAAAGCCCCTAAAATCTTACCTATAGATATTGCCTTGCGTTCAGCGGAATATGTCGGTGACAGCAACAAAATCAAAGCAGTTATCCATGATGTCAAAGATTTACTCAGTGATGGAAAAGTCCAAGAAGCAAGAGTCTTATTAGATACACTGAGAAGTGAAGTAGATGTGATAACGACAGGCATACCAGTAGCAACCTATCCAGATGCACTCAAACTCGCATCCAAATATCTACACAACAATGAACTTGCTAAAGCAGATGCTATTTTAACAACTGCACTCAGCACCTTAGTACGAGAAGTAAGTGTTGTTCCTATTCCTGTTATTAAAGTGCAAGGTCTCATAGTAGAAGCGAGCCATATTGCGAAAAAAGATAAAAAACAAGCACTAAAAGATTTACAAGTTGCCAAAGATGAGCTCCAAAAAGCAAAACTTCTAGGCTATGTTAGTAAAAGTGATGTCACTTATAAAGATTTAGAAACAGCCATTGAAAAAACAGAAAAAGAGATAAAAGGCAAAAATAAAGCAGAAAAACTCTTTGAAAATTTAATCAACAGCATCAAATCTTTCAAAGATAAAATCTAATTTACCACCCCTTATTGAGACTGTAAAATTTATTTTCAGTCTCCTTTTTTCATATCTTTAATTGCTTTTGTTACATCCCCCAAACAACAGCCACCACTAGGATTAAGAATTTCACAAGCACATCCAGGGTTTTCCATTTTTGCTTTGATGTCTTCAAGGGCATTTGTTTCACCTGTTGCTTCAAGTTCGGCTTTAATTTTCTCTTTTGTCCACTCAAAACAGTAGCAGACTGTAGCAGGAGTTGCTCCTTCTTTAAGTCCAACAACAACTTTCATATCTTCTTGTGTCAAAATGGTTTCATAACGAAAATAAACAGTTTCACAAGTTGGATTTTTACAATAATAAAAGCCATCAAAACATGAAAACTTTGCTTTACTCTCCTCTTTAACCAAAGCCTCAAAAGTTTTTCCTAACACACCTTTTGCCTTTTCATGACAATTTGGACACTCCACTTTTCCCTTAGGTTGTGGGCTGCAGCAGTTATCGCCTTCTGACTCAGTAGAGCAACTATTTGTTTCTATTTTTGGTTTAAATGTACTAAACATAACATATCCTTTCTTCATTAGTGCTATTAGCTACAAGTACTGCTGTGATTGATGAGTCGCTCAAGTCTCTCTTTTTCTTGTGGATTGATAAAATAAAAAATGGTCATACCCTCGCGTTTATTTAAGAGTAAACCTCCATCTTTTAGTTTCCTTAGATGTTGCGAAATTGGAGACTGCTTCATTGCTAAAATATCTGCTAAATCACAAACACAGAGTCGTTCAAATTCTAAAAAGAGTCGTACAATTTTAAGTCTCACATCATTGCCAAGCAGTGAAAATATTTTTACTTGTGCAAACACATCAGCTTCATTTTTTTCTAAACATGCTTTTGCATCTTCTATAAGATTTGCATCTACATCAACTCTACAACAACTTAAATCTTTCATTTTTCCCTTCCTTAATACTATATTAGCATATTCTAATATAATTGTCAAGTTTGTTTTGATTCTATTTCTAAACAATAATGTAGTACAATGCTAGGAATACTCTTATAGGAAATGTATGAAATTTATTATAATATCCATTTTATTTTTACTTCCATTATATGCAAAAGAGTACCCGAGTTTTACTCAAAGCGAACTCACAGCCATCAGTAAAAAAGATCCTATTGCTCTGCACCGCATTAAAGACTATGCACAATATATTCAAAATTCGCAAACATATCCGCAAAATATTCAACTCAATAGAATCAATTTTTACCTCAATCGACTGCTATCGCAGTATGATGAGGTCACAAACAAACAAGTAGATCATTGGGCAACACCAAAAGAGTTTTTAACAAAAGGCTATGGGGATTGTGAAGATTATGCCATCATTAAGTACTACTCACTTATAAAGCTTGGCTTTGATGAAAAGAGACTCTTCATGACGATTGTCAAAGAGAATTTTTATGGGGGTGAGCATATGGTACTCTCCTATTTTCAAACAGAAAATGCACCACCACTCATACTCGATAATCTCAGTTTTAAAATTTTAGATCTTCAAAAACGCAGTGATTTAACACCACAGTATTTCATTAATTCTACAGGAATCTACACCATAACACCACAATTTAAACTTCAGAAAGTAGCAAATACATACCCAAAGTTTGAATCTTTACTGCAAAAGGTGCAAAAAAACCACTAAAGTTGTGCAACTATTTTTCGTACAACTTCTGATGGGTTTTCAGACTGATAAATTGGGCGTCCTACAACTATAAAATCAACCGCTGCACTCTTTGCAAACGCAACATCTGCTACTCTTTTTTGGTCACCTGCATCTTCACCAAAAGGGCGTATACCAGGGGTGAGTGTCATAAATTTTTCATTTGTAATCTCTTTGATAGCTTGCGATTCAAATGCGGAACATACCACACCATCAAGCCCACTCTCTAGGGCATCTTGTGCAAATTGGTTTGCTTTTTTTGCTATACTTTTTTCATAAACCGCTTCAAATTCATCTGCAGCAAATGAAGTCAGAGCAGTTACTGCTAAAACAATAGGACGCGATTCATACTTCTCTAAACGACTCATAACTGTTTGCATTGCTCGTTTTCCTGCACTTGCATGGACATTAAACATATCAACACCAAGTCCCATGATAGACTCAGCGGCATCTGCCATTGTATTGGGGATATCATAGAGTTTCAAATCTAAAAATATTTTAAAATCAGGATTTATTTTTTTAATGGCTTGTAAAAAAGCTTCGCCATCACGAATGTAAGAACGAAGTCCGACTTTGAGCCAGACATCGTGTGCTTTAATTTTTTCTATTAAAGCTAAATTTTCTTCTTTTGTAGGTAAGTCTAAGGCAACACATAATTCCATAATTATCTCTTTTTAATTAAATTATGAAATTATAGCATTTCTCTCCCTAGCCTTTTACCATTGCCTCAATTTTAGCAACAATAGAAGGATCTTCAAGCGTTGAAATATCTTGTGTAATCGCTTCACCTTTTGCAATAGCTCGTAAGATTCTACGCATAATTTTACCTGAACGTGTTTTTGGCAAACCTGGTGCAAACACCATATCATCACATACAGCGATATTTCCTATTTCTTGTTTGATGATGGTGTTAATGGCTCTCATTTCTGCCACTTCATCTGCAACACCTTCATCAGATTTGAGTACGATGTAAGCAAATATACCCTCACCTTTGAGTTCATGTGGTTTTCCAACAACAGCAACTTCAGCGACATTGGCATGTTTTTTAATGGCTGCTTCCACCTCAGCCGTTCCCATTCTATGTCCACTTACATTAATAACATCATCTGTTCGACCCGTTATGGTAATGTAGCCATCTTCATCGTATCTCGCACCATCACCTGTAAAATAAACTGCTTTACCATCTTTTTGCACATCACCATAATATGATTTTACATAGCGTTCTTTGTCACCCCAAACACCACGAATTTGTGATGGCCAAGGACGAGTAATACACATATATCCAGTCTCATCAACTTCAGTTTTCTCACCTGTAGCAGGGTCTAAAATTTCTGCAATAATCCCAGGAAGTGGTAGTGTTGCACAAGCAGGCTTAATCGGAGTCGCTCCAGGAAGTGGAGAGACAATATGCCCTCCAGTTTCCGTTTGCCAGTAAGTATCAACAATTGCACACTGAGAACTTCCCACCTCTTCATAGTACCATTTCCATGCAGGAGGATCTATCGGCTCACCCACAGTACCCAATACTTTTAAAGAAGACAAATCATATTTTGCTGGTTCATCTTCACCCATTTTATGTAAAACACGAATTGCTGTTGGTGCTGTATAAAACTGGTTAATTCTATGATCTTGCACCATTTTCCATGGACGACCAGCATCAGGGTAAGTAATAACACCTTCAAACATTACAGTTGTCGCACCCATCGCGAGTGGACCATACACAATGTAGGTGTGCCCTGTAATCCACCCTATATCGGCCGTACACCAGTACGTATCATTCTCTTTGACATCAAATACCCACTCCATCGTCATTTGTGCCCAAAGAATATACCCTGCAGAGTTATGTTGCACACCCTTTGGTTTTCCAGTTGAGCCTGAAGTATAGAGTAAAAAGAGTGGATCTTCACTCTCCATAATTTCGGCTTCACACTCTGTAGATTTATCTTTAATAAGTTCATTATAAGAGTAATCACGTCCTTCAACCCAAGTCACTTCCTCATTGTTTCGCTCAACAACAAGTACCTTTTCTACAGGAGAAGAAGCATCAATAGCCGCATCAACCACAGGTTTGAGCATATAAGGTTTCTCTTTTCTAAACGCACCATCAGCAGTAATCACCACTTTTGCTGCAGCATCTTCGATTCTATCTTTGAGTGCTTCACTTGAAAAACCACCAAAAACAATAGAGTGAATCGCTCCTATTCTCGCACAAGCAAGCATTGCATAAGCCGCTTCTGGAATCATCGGCATATAAATTACAACTCTATCACCTTTTTGTACACCGAAATCCTCTTTTAAAAGGTTTGCAAACTTATTGACTTCATGATAGAGTTCAAGGTAAGTAATAACTTGTTTATCTCCTCTATCACCTTCAAAGATAATAGCCGCTTTGTTTTTTCGTGCATCTAAATGACGGTCAATACATTGTGCTGAGACATTCAGTTTTCCACCATCAAACCACTTTACAAAAGGAGCTTCCGATTCGTCAAGTACATTGGTAAAAGGTTCTATCCAGTCAAGTTTTTCTTTGGCATAATCCCCCCAAAAACCTTCATAATCTTCTATTGCTTTGTTTTGAAGAGCATTATACTCATCCATATTTTTAATTCTTGCATCTGCTGCAAATGCTGCGTTTGGTTGAAAGATTTGTTTTGACATCTCTGTTCCTTCTCTCTGTTTTACATAAATTTTCAAGATTGTATCGAATCGAAAATCAATCTTTCCTTGAAGAATTATAGCAATTGTTTTCTCAAAGTATATTTCAGAAACTCTTTTTACTAAATTTTAGTATAATTTCCAAAAGATAAGGAATCAATTTGAAAAAAGAAGCAGTAATACTCCTGAATATGGGTGGACCAAATAATCTTCATGAAGTTGAAATGTTTTTAAAAAACATGTTTGCCGATAAAAATATATTGACCATGAAAAGCGATGCTGTTCGCAAAATGGTTGGCGGTATGATTGTTTTTAACCGCACAGAGAGTTCACAAGAGATTTACAGACAACTTGGTGGGAAATCTCCTATCGTAGATCATACAAAAAACCTTGTCAAAAAGTTACAAAGCAAACTTGGTGAAAATGTCATTGTCGATTTTGTCATGCGTTACACTCCACCTTTTGCAGCAGAAGTTATAGAACGACTTGAAGCAGCAAATGTCGATAAAATCTATCTTATTCCACTCTATCCACAGTACTCTACAACCACTACAAAATCCTCCTTAGAAGATTTTGAAGAGCAGTATCACAAAGTCAATGGACAAGCACTCTTAGTAGAAAAAAAACATTTTTTTGAAAACGAAAGCTATAACAAAGCGATATTACAAAGAATACAAGAGCGCATTGGTGAAGATGATTACAGAGATTTTGACATTATCTTCTCTGCCCATGGTCTGCCACAAAAAATTGTGGATGCAGGGGATGTGTACCAAAAACATATAGAACGACATGTGGAAATTTTAAAAAAGATGATGCAAGAAGAAAATATGAATTTTTACAATGTGCATCTCGCCTACCAATCAAAAGTAGGACCCCTTGCTTGGCTTAAACCTTCTCTTGAAGAGAAACTTGAGCTTGTAAGAAACCGTGGTGTGATTGTTTTTCCTATTGCTTTTACCATAGACAACTCTGAAACAGATTTTGAACTCTCTGTGGAGTATAAAGAGATAGCACAAAAATTTGGTTTTGAGGAGTATAGAGTCTGTGCTTGTCCAAATGACAGTGACCTTTTTGTTGATGCCTTAATAGAAATTTATGAGAAAATGAAATAATGCAAAAAATTGTAATCTTTGATATGGATGGTACACTGATTGACTCCAAAAAAGATATTACTATTTCGATTAATTATGTTCGACAAAAACACTATAATGCCCCACCCCTCAGTGAAGATTTTATAGTCAAAGCCATCAATATGGAAGTAAGAAACCTGCCAAAACTCTTTTATGATACCCAAGTGTATGAGGAAAAAGACAGAGAACTCTTTGAAGCACATTATGAAAAACAGTGCATACAAAACCCTTACCTTTATGATGGAGTTAAAGAGATGCTAGAAACCTTACATCAAAATGGTGTAAAACTCTCTGTAGCAACCAATGCCCCGACAAAATTTGCAAAAGAGATGCTCACACATCTACAAGTTGCAAAACTTTTTGATGTCATAATAGGAGCTGACAAAGTCTCTGCTTCAAAACCAGACCCGAGTATGCTTCACTTCATTCTAAATGCTTACAATTTTAACCATGAAACCGATAAAGCATGGATGGTAGGGGACAATTCAAAAGATATGCAAAGTGCTAAAAATGCAAAGATTGAAGCACTTTTTGCGGCTTGGGGATTTGCTTCTTCTGATGTAAATTTCCCTTTTATACTTACAAAACCTCATGAAATTACAAGTTTTGTTTTAGATATTAAAAACTAAAAGGAGTCAATTATGTTTGTAAAAAATATTCCATATGCCCTTGTCATAGGAGTTGCATTTTTTTTCATTGCTTGTAATGATAGCGGTCACAATACTACACAAATCACAAATTCTCAGGTCTCTAACTTCAAAAATATTTTGGGAAAATACGAATCAGATGAAGGTGATTTAGAAATTACCGCTACAGAAGGTATGGTACTTTTTAATCTACTCGTAGTTGCTGACACTGGAAGGATAGGAACTCTTGAAGGTGAACTTATACTTAACAAAAACAAAGGCATCTATAAAAATAAATCTCAAGATTGTAAAATAGAGTTTACTTTTTCCAATAAACACGTGAAAGTGTTACAAAAAGGGAGTTGTGAGATGGGTATGGGAGTCACGGCAACTGGTACTTACAAATCAATAAAACAAACGAATTCTACTATAGTAATAGGCAAAATCGGTGATTCTTTAGGAAGTTTATTTTATGGAGACAATGTATCTACCTATAAAAAATACTGCAAGGCAGGTATGGAAGAAGAGTCTGGAAAAATTATTTGTAAAGCTAGAGATAAATCGGGTAAAGACAGGAATGATATAGTGCATATATTTTCAGGAAATTATGCTGGTCCTGATGGAGTACTTCCCCCTTTTGAAACAGCAAAAAAATTCAAAATTTCACTTACAAAATAGGGATGCACAACGGTTGAAGATAACCGATGTTCATGCTTCAAGCTATTGGATCACAAACTCCGTAAAATAAATACCTTTAATCCTGCCATCAGATATCATAGAATTTAAAGTATCCATAATTTGATTTTCAACTTTACTTTTTCCTTTTTTGGAAGATATTTCTTCTAAGGTTTTTGAACTTAAAATTCTAATAATTCTATCTCTAAGAACTGCTGTTTTTGCATCAAGTTCCAAACTCAGTTCCTCACCCTCAAGCTCTAAAGAGAGTGTTACTTTTAAGTATCGTCTTCCTGCATCACTTTTTAGATTTACTGTAAAAGTATCTAAAGGGTATAAGGTACCAATATCACTCAGTTTTCTTGCATTATCTGTCATACCAGAGGCACTACTTTTTCTCTGTTGAACAACTTTTTTCTCTTTTACCTGTGGTGCTGCTGTAGCATCTTCTTCATCATCTGACCCCATAAGAATAAATGCTAAAACACCCCCAATTGCAATAATTAAAACAAGAACAACAATGATAATTATCATCAGCATATTGCTTGATTTTTTTTCTTTTGGTGCTTCTTCTTCTTTTTTTTCTTCTTCAGCCATTTTTCTTCCTTAAAATGATTTTTATGAGTATATCATATTAAATGTGTAATCTCTAAAGCTTGAATCATCTCTTCAAATATCGCTCCAGATTCACGGTTAATATCTTCCCCATATTCTATAACTAAAACTTCTTTACCATTAGAGACTCCAGTCACATAAACTTCAGGCTTTATGGTGTATTTTGATATGATTATATCAATTTGTTGATTAACTTTTTGCTTTTCATTTTCATTATCATAAGCAATTGAAAGTCTTGAAAATTTTTCTTCACTTCTAAATTCTGCATCTAACATGAGAGTCCTTCATATATTGTATGGCTAATTTTACAATAATAAACATAAATATTAATACCATTCCAATAATTTTGTCACTTCATCAACAATAAATGCCTTCATACTTGTTTTTTCTAAAGGTTTCTTTGCTAACAATACTTTCGATATATTTTGTAATTTTGCCTCTTTGAGCCTGCTGTCCATGGCATACACTTCTCGCACATCACCTACTAAAGAGACTTCTCCTATAAAAACTGTCTCTTTAGAAATTGCCCTATCTCGAAAACTACTCAAAATGGCGGCCAAAACTGCAAGATCTGCTGCTGTTTCTGTGATTTTAATCCCTCCTGTGATATTAATAAAAACATCATATCCAGAGAGCGGAATTTCAAGTTTTCTCTCTAAGAGGGCTAAAAGCATATTTAATCGGTTATTATCAAAACCTGTTGCCTGCCTTTTCGAGTTTGGAGTATGCGACTCTGAAACTAAAGCCTGTACTTCAAGAATTATAGGTCGAGACCCTTCCATCACTACTGTGAGGGCAGAACCTGCCTGTTCTGAATCACGGTTAAAAAAACGCGAGGAAATATCAGTAGCAGAGACTAAACCATCCCCTCGCATCTCAAAGACACCAATCTCACTTGTGGAACCAAAACGGTTTTTAAAGCCACGAAGAATTCTTAGTTCTTGGGAACTATCGCCTTCAAAATATAAAACAGTATCAACCATATGTTCTAGTACACGAGGTCCAGCAA
>WFQD01000296.1 GCA_015487265.1 Sulfurimonas sp.
AAAAAAAAGTGACATCAACAAAGCAGACCTCCTCTTTTTTCTCTCCGTTTTGCGTGAACTTGCGTGAGGTTGCAATGGCAGTGTTTGCTATTGCACTACCGCCTTGTGTGTAGCGAAGCTCGATGTCTCGCGTGAGATTACCGGCTATTATTATTTTATTGAACATCTACTCTCCATTCTCATTATCAGCAGTTCCATCTGCGTTTATTCCATCCAAAACGGACATATCCGGCTTTGTTTTAATTATCTCTCCGGTGTCTCTGTCGTAGTCTTCATTTACTGCGAGTGAGTTTAAATCAACTTGCGTGTTGTTTTCTTCAACTATATCAGACTCTATCGGCTTATCATCAACTGCGACTACGTTTGCGATGTCCTCTCCTATTGGAAGCTTTTTAACAAGTTTTTTAATAACTGTTTTCTTTGCCATCTCGTCAAACCAGTCTGCCCATACTCCAGTTGGCTTAGGTCCTTTTTGATTTGATGATGCTCGTCTGTGTTTGTCGATTTGTTTTGCATTCATGATCTCTACATACAAAGTTCCGTCAGGACTTTTTGCAAGTGCCACTGCATACTTGAAAGATTCGTTTTCACTGTCAAGATTTTTAGTGAATTTGATAGTTTCTTCAAAGCCATCGACAACATAATCAAAATAGTCATCTTCATGTACTATGTATGACTTTACTTTCCATCCGTTACGTGAGAGTAGAGCTATGTAACCTCTGTCAGATACTATGAGTTGTACGCTGTTTTTAAACGGTACAATGTACGCATGACTTAGGGCAGGGCTAAGGTCTAAGTTTAGCTGTGCAACTGTTACACACGCATCGATTATGCTATTCACATTACACGAAGCAAGTTTATAGTCAGATGCTACCTTTACGGCAGTTGCTAAGAACTTGTCGGCCTTTTTCTTGTCTCCAAATAGCGACTTTATCATCTTCTGCTGCGCTATCAATCCATTCTTTACCTGCTGCTCTCTTGCTACTAAATTTCCCATTATTGTTCTCCTCTTCTTTTTTCAATCCACCACTCAGGATAGTTTGTTGTTTTTACGACATTCACGATGCCATCATTTGTAAAATCTTTCCATGTTTGCAGAAGTTCGCTGTAAATCGCTCGACCTTCCTCAATGCCATCTAAGCTCATCTCTTGCACACTTACCATGTAAGGCGCAGTAGTTTCAACGAGAATAAATACAAATCTCTCAGCTTTAAGACCTACACTTCTAATGACATCAGTATAAAATGCAGACTGTGTTCCGTATCCATACTCTAAGATTGATTTTTTAAAGTCCTTAATGCTTTTTGTAGTCTTTAGATCAATTACTACTCCTGCTTCTTCTATGTAGTAATCAGCTTTACACTTTACCGGAACACTATCAAACTCACTAAAAAAAGCTATCTCAGCTCTTCCGCCTTTTAAAAGTCCGCCTGCAATCGCTTTCACATTCACAGCCATTTGTGTTATTTTTGCGAAATCATCTATTGACAACACTTCTCTATCTCCGACACTTTCAAGCCATTGTGATTTTGCTTCTTTGTACGCTTTCGTGTTTTTGTTAAGTTCTGCTCCGTCAAAGTCCTCAATGACAAAATCATCATTAAAGCTTTCAGGTTCTAGTACGAGCTTATGAACAGCACTTCCTAGTGTAAGTGATGATCCTTGTAGTTTGAATAGTTCTTTGTGCTTATAGTGAAGCACACTCTCTTTTAAAAGTCTAAAGTCACTATTGCTAAGTGCTTCTACTTCAAAATAGTCTTTATCAGCCATTTTCATGACTTTTTCTTTTTGCATTTTCATAGTTTGTTTCTCCATATCGTATATCTCACTCTCCAAAAAGTCACCAAGTTTGACAACTTCCACTTCATCATTTTGTATTCATCTTTTAAATTACTAAAGAACATTTTGTCTCCTAAACTGCAAAGTCAAATAGGCTCGGCATTGTGAACTCTTTTTCAGCACTTTCAAGGTACTTCAACCCATCTAAAAAGTAACCGTTATTTAACTCATGCCCTCTGTACTTTCTACCTTTTGCAATAGCTCTGTATCCTGTTGAAGCTATTCCACTGAAAGGATCAAATACCAACTCACCTTTATTTGTAAATCTCTCTACAAGTCTGTCGATGATATCAAACTGTAAAGGGCACAAATGCTGTTGCAATCCTTTTTGCTTTTGTATCATGTTAAGCGTTCTCATTCTTGCAACATCTGTCCAAACGTCTTTGTTCCAAGATGGAGGCTGCAGAAGCATAAACGACACCGGAAGCTTTCCTTTTGCATCTAAATGCTCTCCGATCTTCACATGATGTTCGTAGTCGTAAATATTTTCAAGGTTAAAATCTCTAAATGTCTGAAACACTTTCGCAGCATCCATCTCCGCAAGCTCTTCCGGTAATAAGCTTCTGTTTCCTGAACTTCTCCAGTATCCGTGAGCATCAGTCTGCCATCTTGCACGTGAGTAATCTTTTTTATCTTTTACGACAGGATCATCGGCATATGCTCGTGTGTTGTCTGTTTGTGGTTTTCTAAGCAGTAATACATACTCAGGAAGTCCTACGCTTATCTTCGTTCCATCTTTTGTGACTTCCGACCATCCTAATCGGTACGTTTGATTATTCTCACGCACAACATCAGTAACGACAGTAATCATCCCCATGTATCCAAAGCCGTGTTTCTGAAAAGCTGTGAGTGTATCTGCATGAAATGGGTAAACAGTTTGAAAGCCTAATCCTGTAAGTCCACCCGGAACAATTCTATCTTTTACATGGATACACGCAACACGACCAGGTTTCAGAACTCTGTAAAGCTCAGGTATCAAGTAATCCATCTGATCAAAAAACTGTTGATTGTTATCAGAGTGTCCAAAGTCTGCATAATTTGGAGAGTATTCATATTGTGTACTAAAAGGAATTGATGTGACTATCATGTCCACACTATTGTCTTCCATTCGCTTTGTTTCATCTACCGTGTCATTATGTACCGATGTATAATAATCGCTCGTTACCTCTATTCGCTCAACACCCATGCTCCTGTGCAGTGTTTCTATCATTGCATCGCAGCTTAAGCCGTACTCTTTCATAATCTTTGTCATTTGTTCCACCGTTTCATTATGTTTATCCCACTTTCCTAAAAGAATGTGCTTCACTTGTTCCTCTGCTTCTGTGTAGAGTATGTTTATCTCTACTTTGTTCTTTTGCAGAAATCTATAAATTCTATGCACACCTTGAATGAAGTCATTGAATTTAAAACCTATACCTAAGAAGATCATCTTTGAGCATTGTTGTAGATTTACACCGCTTCCATACATCATAGGCTTACTTAGAAATACTCGTCTCTTCTTGTCTCTCCACTCATTTAGAAGTGCCTCACGCTTATCAATATCTTGGTTTCCATAAAGTGAACAGTATGATATGTCAAGCTCTTTTAATGCCTCTTCGACTGCCTTTTGTTCACTGTTCAAGTCACACCATATAACTACCTGTTCATTGTCATCATATCGAGAGATGATATCTTTCATCTTTGCAACTCTTCTAGGTATCGAGTCTCTTTTTTCTCGACTTGCTTCAATTAATCCTGCTGCTGCATTCTTGAAAAGTATTCCTTGTCCGTTTTTCTCTTTTTCAAACTTCTCATACTCATTAGGTATCGTGTGCCATGTTACTTCCATTTCAGGGAGTGAGTACCCTTCATCTTCGCATCCTAAATCACTAGGCTTTTGAACAAAAATACCCCATGATGACACCCAAAACCAAAACTCTTTTTTCTTGTGTTCATGGATTGTAAGATTGTCAGCTTTTGTGCTGTCACGTTTAAAAAATCTTGTCTTTGCTTGTGATACATCCATGACATCTAAAAATGCACTGTATGCCAAAAGTTCTATGAAGTCGTTTGGTGATGGTGTAGCAGTTGCCACAAAACGATATGGAGTACCTTTTGTTCTCACACGGCTATCCATTGTCTTTCTATCTCCTGCAAAGAGAGCCATAAACTCACGGAATGTCTTCGTCCCTCCAAAACCTCTTAGCACTGATGCCTCGTCAAGTGATGCAACTGTAAAAAACTGCGGATTAATCTTCCCATCTCTTACTGTTTCGTAGTTTGTGATATAGATAGTCTCTTCATCTTCAACCTCATCAACGCTTCTTATAAACTTCGTTTTAATCCCTAGTGTCTTTGCATCGTTAATAAACTCACCACGCACACCAAGTGGGCAGACTATGAGTCCATATCCTCCACTTTTTGTTAGGGTAATGCGAACAGTCTCAAGCTGCATCATCGTTTTACCAAGTCCAAAGCTTGCAAATATTGCCGCACGACCTTTCTTTACAGCCCATTTGACTATCTGTTTTTGATGCTGTTTCAGGTAAGGGTTGATCTCTTCGTCTGTAACATCAAAACCGACATCTTCTTTAAAGGCTATTTTATTTTTTAAAAACTCTTCATAAGTCATGCTAAAACTCCTCTATCGCGCAGCTTAATTTTGTGTAGCTGTATCTCAATTCTTAATGCATCTCTGTATGCTTTGTAAAAAGCTTTGATTATCTCTTGTGCATCCATTAGAGGAACTCCTTTTCATCTATCAGTACGTAAACCATAACGCCTAATAAGATAGTAACTGCCGCTATGAGAAGTATCTCTTGTGTTCCTATTGCCGGATTAAATGTCATAATCAACTCCTTTGAAGTCAAGTTCCCACGCTAAAGCAGCGTTTGGCTCTGTGTAAACTTTGCGTATTTTTCCAAGCGGTTTCGCTCGTGTCTTTTTAATTCCGTACTTTCTATGGTATACTTTCATTAAACATCCTTTATGTTTTAACTCTGTGAGCTGCTCCAACAGCTCACGACCTCACTCTTGCAAATGCAAAAGCTTAAAAAAATCAAGCACGGCTCAAACTCGCATCCAAACAAAAAACCGCTAGTGAATAGATATGTCACATCATTTATAAAAATAATATGTTTTAGTAGTAATGCTTTTGTTCGCTTGATTTTTTTAAACTTTAAAACGCTTCCCAATTCTAAAGCGTGTTCTCATGTAGTCCTATTCATTGCTCCAAGCGGCACAGACGCCTTGCAATACATTGGTAAGGATTGATAAGTCAAAAACCAAGTGACAGCCTGCACCGTCTGATACACAGGCTTTTATTTACATTTCTGCGGTTCTCTCGCACTTGGTTACGTGAGCATAAGGCTCAATAAAACCATATTGTTAAATATAACGATATGGCTCTATGAGTCTTAAATCGTGAACTTATTTATGATGATCGTGCAGATTGTCATCGGAGTGTGTTCTCCTGTTTTTAAAAGTTCCAATGCCTCTGTTTTACACGCTTTGTATGTTTCTTCTTCTCTTGTTTGTGCATTTACAATATGCACACCAAACTCTCTGATTGTCTCTGCCGTTACTTTTGCGATGTGTTTTGCCATTTTATTTTTGCTCATTACGCTACCTCTTCTTCAAGTTCAAACTCTGCTTTAAGCATCTTCGCTATCCACGCTGCACCTTTTGGAGTTATCATTAGCTTGTGTCTTGTTTTACCTGCATACTTTTCACTGTATGGTTTCCAGTTGAAGTAACCACGCTCTACATATCTTCTGTATGGCTGCGTGTCATGGCTTATGAAGTTTCTACCTTTTAACCATTTAAATAGGTTTTTTTCTCCAAGTCCATCTATTGCAAGATTGTTTGATAGTTCACGTACGCTGATATCGCCTGCTTTTATGTTCAGCTCTGCAACTGCTAAGATAACTTTGTCTTTTTCTTCTATCTTGTGTTCAAGTTGTTGCACTTTTGTTTCAGACTCAATAACCATCTGCGCAAGTTCAAGTTTTGATGGTAGTTGTATTTGTGATGGTTGTTTTTTTGCTTCTAGCTCTTCAAGTCTGTCAATAACTTTCATAAGTAGAGTATTGTTAAGTTTTGCACCAACTGCTATGGCTTGCTTTTTGTTTAGGATGTAAGTATTTGTTTCTTGCCCTTTGTCGTTATACACGATACGAGTTTTTCGTAGCGTTCCAAAACTAGGCTCTTCTGCAAGCTTTTCAACTTTTTTAATTGCATCATTGTGTCTAACAGATATTAAATCTGTAATCTCTTTGAGTGTAATTTCTACATTCTCGTCATTTTGTGGTATAATTTGATTATTCAATTTTTGATCCTTTTGAATATTTTTGCAGACTGTTTGGGCAGTCTGTGTATCTCCCGACTTTTCAACCGACACATTAATAGTTTTCATTATGCTGCCTCAGTTACGATTGTGTAATATCCATCTGCTTTTAACTGCTGCTTTAGTCTAAACGACTGGCTTCTACCTTTAAATGACTTTGTTTTTTTTCGTCTAAGCTGCGCAAGTGTATTTACAGATACCTTGTAGTATCTTGCAGCTTCTGCAAAACTACCGAAGTCTTCAATTAGCTTATCTTCATCTATCATCTATGCTTCCTTTGTGTTATAATTGTTTTCAAACTTTTTCAAATTGCTTTTAACTTATTTTCAAATTGGTCGATATTTGCAATAAGTTGCATTTGAATTGAAACATAACGGTATTATATTGCAGTTTTCTGCATATGTCAAGAAAATATTGCAAATTTCTGCAAATTTTTACAAAAAAGGCTTGCTATGATTGGTGAAAGAATTGCAAAGGCTAGAAAAAACTCTGGATTTAAAGATCAAAAAAGTTTATCAGATAGGCTAAAGAGTATTGGTGCTAAGGTTGCTCCAAGAACATTGGCAGATTATGAACTTAATAAATCTGAACCAAAAGTAAGCACAATAAAAGCAATTGCAGAAATTTGCAATGTTTCATATAATTGGTTAATTGATGGAAAAGGAGATATGCTAAGGGATGATAGCGGTATCTCAAACTACAACAATCAAGAACGCCTCGATGATGCTATGAATATGTATGCTGATTTACCGAATGAGGACAAGAACATAATATACGCAATTATCAAGAGATATCACTCTACTATTGATGCAAAAGAAGGGACAATTGAAAAAAAGCTTGAACAGTTTGATAATGCGTTTGAGGAATAAGAAATAGGATGATTGCTTCTTTTGATAAAATAATAATTAATCAAGATGATGTAAAGTATGGGAATCCTCCTTATAAGTTTTTCATTCTAGTTGATGGCGAGGATGGAAAAAAGTATCAGATAAAATTTAATGAAGACAAACAAAGAAATAATATAAATGAATTTATAGCGTACAGTGTTGGCGAGTTGGCAGACATTCCACTTGTAGATCATGTATTTATAAATTTAGATAGTGAAGATATACAAGAGATACAAGAGGAATTAAGAGGTTATGGAGATACACTTAGAAAAATAGACCTAAGCCTCCATAAACAAAATCTTTTTTTTGCTGTTGAATGGAAGCCTAATGTCACAAAAATAGACACAGGAGATGAATTACTTGATAGAGTTATGGGTGTTTCGAATGGAACATCATTTTTTAGCCTTTACCCATTCGACCAATCTCTGAAGAACTATGACAGACACTTAGGAAACCACCTTGTAACAAAAGAGTCAAAAGCTACTAAGTATTATTTAATAGATTTCGACAGAATATTTTCATCAACAAACTGGCATAGAGTTCCAATTGATTACAAATGTTTCACGCCTTTTGCTGCAACTGAACATTGCAGGGACTACCATCTATTTTTACTTAGTTTGGTTACAGAGAACACATTAAAATATGTACATCTTTATACTAAAAAAATAGCATCAATAACAGATGAAGACATTAAGAATATGTGCGATATAATGGCAGATGTATATGACATATCTACAAAAGAGTATGACGATATTATGCAATGGTTTTTACATAGAAAATCTGCTATATCAATGGAATGTATAAAAAATGAGTCTTATTTTCCTAGAGTAAGAAAAGGTTTGTATAGTGCTAAAAAGATATAAATACTCACTTGTTCAATACCATGATATTTTTACAAAAGAGATATTTAATGTTGGAGCAATTCTACAAGATAATGACTCATATTATTACCATATCCCAAAACATTATGAAAAGCTAAAAAACTGTATAGACTTCAAAGAAATATCAGGTATAAAATACACAATCGATATAATCATTGATAGGATAAACAATCAACATAGGTTGTCAATAGGAGAAATTTCAAATAGTGTTGTAATTACTGATCCAAAAACATTTAAAAGTAAATCTACCCCACAAGACGCATTGATAGAAGTTGTTGAAAAGTATATGTTAATTAGTAAATTTAGATCAGAATATGTT
>WFQD01000297.1 GCA_015487265.1 Sulfurimonas sp.
GTATTAGTATTCCCTCCGTTTGATTTAATAATATCTATCGTATTTGAAAGAGATTCTCTTTGTTTGGACTCATTTCATGCCGGTTAAATAGATCAATCGCACTACAAAGTTAGAGAATGTTCTTTGAGTTGCTTGCTTGAACATAATCTTAAAGAGAGGTGGGCAACTAACTAAGTAAACCCTCAATACACTTCTCAAGCTTGAATAATTGCAGTTATATTAAAAAACGATAAAAAATCTCAAAACAAGTTTGTATGTAAATCTTGTGCCTACTCTGAAAATTCTAATGTCGGAGAAAAAATACTGGTTCGTGGGATATACGGCAAGAATACTTCCCCGAAACACATAGTTAATCTATGGAAGAAAAATGCAACTCATATGTGGGTGAAATTCACCATTGAATGAAATAACACAGAAATATCTACCGTTGTGCTCTGTTAAAAAAACAAAAAGCAAAACAGTATGATGATATTTCTTGTTCGTAGATAAGTTCTTAGTTCCACTTAAACAAAATATATGCAGAAGTAGAAGTATATTTTGTATCAACTGTTGAGAAATTCGAATTTTTCACACTATATCGCACACCCAATCCGAAACTTTTGGATAATCCAAATTCAGCAGAAACATTATACTGTGGGTCAGAAGAGCGTTCTTGGATATCGCTGATATATGTCGATCCATATCCTGCTCCAGCAGAGAGTACAAGCGGAATATCAAGCGTTTTCGTAAAGTCGTATCCAGCCAAAAGGTTGATACCGATGTTATACGCACCTGAGTCACCAACCTTGAACGCTTCAAAATCGGTATCTAATCCAACAAAGAAGCCATGAGTTTTGTATGGCGCAAATTTGAATCCGATATACACACCGTTTTTGTTGTTTTCGTAGTTATCGAAACTGTTTGACGACCATCCCAAATCAAACGAAGAATACGCCGATGCAGATGATGCGATAGCTAACGCCGCCGAAAGTGCAATCAATGTTCTTTTCATAAAAACTCCTCGTAAAAATTATTTGAAAATTTTATAAAAAAACTACAAAAAAATCAAGAAAAAGGTTCAAGAAATCAATGAAGATGCAGACAGGTTTCACACTGCAAAAACATACGCACCCGATATAAAACGAGCCTTTGAGGAGTTAAGAGAATGTAGGCAATCATATATAGAATTAAGTGAGTATCACACAGAAATAAAACGGTTGATAATGGAACTTTTTGTTGCGGATATCGAGGGTGATATCCAAAGAAAAAAAGAGATATATGACATACTTTTTGAGTATAAAATATTAGAGAAAAAATGGAAAATAAAAAGTACAACTCTATGTTGGATATAGTTGAAAAATATAAGAAAAGTCCACTTACAATAAGTGCTCTTTTTGATGAGCAAGGTGTTAGTGATTTTTTAACTATTTTGGCAAAAGCGGTAAAGATTTCAGCAGAGAAAAATAGTGAATTTGGTTTTATTTCAATAGCCAAAAACGAGAAGTATGACTACTTTTATATTGACTATGGAACACTATGTTTTGCTTTGGAGAGACATGCTGAAAACTTCTTGAACAATGCTGGTGTTGATAAGATTGACAAAGAGATTTTTGTAAACAAAATTGGTACTGATTTTGCATTACAAAGCGATATTAAAGATAAGGATGAACTGTTAAGAAACAGTCTGTTTTTTATTAGTTTGCTTGAGTATTATGGTGTTGCTTTTAAAAATAAAAATAGATACGCTTACAGCAGAACATTATTTAAAAATGAACAAACTGGTACTTATACAATTATGAATGCGGTTGGAATAAATGCAAAAGATTTAGAAATCATTGTTGGAAAGCACATGTTTTATGAATACTTTGTTGCTACGCATAGTTTATTTGACCACAAAGTTGTTGCTACCGGTAATTATATTATCCCAAATTTTGCAATAGAACCCCTATTATATAAGAAATTCCAATAAATCCAACTACATTTTTTACAAAAAATCAACTAAAACCCTCAAGGAAAGCGATAAGGCTTTTGCGCTTTTTTGACATTTTCAAACAAACCATCCATCCAAGCCCTTCTTTTTTGCGGTAAAGAGATACTAAGCACTCTTTCGTTGGCATGATTGCTGATCCAAGCTCCTAATGCAAAGCAATAGGCTCTGAGTGTGGAAAGCTGCATCGTCGTTTGCAAGATTTGATGTTTAAAGAGTGCCATAATGTTATATGC
>WFQD01000298.1 GCA_015487265.1 Sulfurimonas sp.
AGTAACAAGAGCGAATAGTATAAAAATTAGATATCTTTTTAGAAAGAGTGGTAAAGTAGGTTGAGAAGTACAGCTGCGTAAAAAAGAGAAGATTGCTACTCTCCTTGCCCACAACCTCAATATGTTTAGCTTTGAATCCAATACACTGCAAAAAGGGGTAGATGAGTTTATCTCAACGGCTCCAAAAGAGATTCTCAGAAAGAAAATCACTCCTAAAGCCTTTGTGCAAAATCTGTTAGAGGCTTCAAAAAATAGCGATCATCCGCGATACAGCCTTTTTAGGGAGAAATATGACGCACTTTGTGTGAAGTTTGAATTGGATTGATATTTGCTTGTATGCTAGCCAATAAGATAGGTATGATCAATGAAGAGGGAGGAGGAAGATATACTCTCTCTCCTTCTTTTATCGATTGACAAAACGCAATATTTTTATCTCGACAATTAGATAAAAGGTATTATACAGGCATGAAGAGCAAAACTAAAGATATCCGACAACTTCAGATAGATGAGTATCAGCTGTTACAGTATGTACTACAAAGCTCCAGACAAAAGAGTATTGCCTATATTCTCAAAAGACTCGATAAGCTCAAGAAGATGGTGAGTGCGCATGGTTGAGGCAGTGGTACTTGCGGGATTTGTGATAGTGGCTGGGGCGCTTTATCGCTTTTACAGGAAGAGAAAAAGGCGACAGAGGGTGTTTGGGGATGATTATTTGATTGATAGTTTTTTATAAAGCTGCAATTTCTATACTTAAACTTTTTTTTTCTACTTTTGGAAAAATTTGTCTTTTAACTTGCAAATCTCCCAGATATTTTTTTGCTCCATTATTATCTTTAGCTAAAGTAATTAATCTTAAATGATCTTCTATTTGTTCACCATCATTATTTTTTATTATTTCCACTTGATATACTAGCCGTACAGCATCTACAAAGGCACTTGCTCCCCTACTTTGAGCTGTATTCTTTGTTCCATGATGAATAAAAATAATTGTTTTATTTTCTACAGTTGCCCATCTGCTAAACAAATTTATAAATTGTTTTGCATGCGCATTATTATTTTCATCTCCACCAAACATCGCAATTAGAGGATCTAGAATAATCACATTATATTTTTTCAACATTGCCTTAAATTGATAGAAAACCCCACTTACTTGAAGCTTATTTTTTTCTTCCTCTAAAAAATGTATTGTTTCACTATCTGATCCTGCAATATCAAGTTTACCTTCATAGTTTTTTACATCAGTATGTAAAACATTTTTTGCAATCATTTCAAACCTATATTTTGATAATTCTACAGGATCCTCACTTAACCACATAAAAACATTAACATTAGATTCATCTATCATTCTCATTGCAGCTTGAAGCATTAAAAATGATTTTCCTACTCCTCCGCCTGCTGTTACTAATGAAACTGCTTTTTTAGGAAATGGTAACCACTCTTTGCCTATAAATTCTGCTTCCTTTGATTCGATGGTGCCAATAGGTTTAATATTTACAAGAGATGTTTTATTATTTTCTAAACTATTTAACCCTTCACTAAATATTTTAATAGTTTCATTAAAATTACTCGTATCATATATTGTTTCCCTAATCTTCAAAGATATTTTTTCTGCTGTGCGTAATTTACTTAATTCTTGCAATTTATCTACATAAAAAGTTAGGTTAACAACAGGATTGGTGCTCATAACCTGAATCATAGCATTTTCATCAAAATCTTTAGCCATTTTGTCTTTAATTATTTCCTCATCTACTATAGAATCTTCATAAAGTAATTCAATAACTGTATATAGTTTTTGATGAAATGGCAAATAAAAATCATGTGCTTTGAGGCCTATTTCTCTACATTCCTCTACTTTCGTTGGATCATATAGAATTGAAGACAATATAGCTTTTTCATAAGTAAGATTGTATAAATGATTCTGCATTCGGACTCCTTTTCTAACAAATTCTATCATAAGATTTTCGAAAAAAAAAACTTTATTTTTTATCAAATGGAAGTTATTTTAGAGGGCAGTGGAAGTTATTTTAGAGGAGTTTAGAAGTTATTTTAGAGAGCTATGGAAGTTATTTTAGAGGGTTGTATAATTTTTCAAAAAGAAGTTATTTTAGAGGGCAATAATACAAAAAAAGGTAGTTATTTTAGAGC
>WFQD01000299.1 GCA_015487265.1 Sulfurimonas sp.
ACATAACTTTTTATCTCTAAACCAAGCACTTTGTAAATCGTTTTCATCTTCAATATGATGAGAATTTTCGCAAAAATCATGGGCAATACTTGCAAGTTGTTTTGTATTTGATGAGTTTTTCCCACCAATAATAATCATCACATCTGCTCTTTTTGCAAGTTTAGCAATAGCCTCTTGATTTTCAAAAGTTGCGTTACATATGGTATTAAAAACTCTTACTTCCTTATGTCTTGGAATAAGATAGTTTGCAATTTCCATATAATCTTCTACTTTTCGTGTCGTTTGAGCAATCAAAGCAACTTTCTCTCGTAATTTCACATCAATTAAATCAGCAACATTTGTGACAACATGTGCTCCATGTGTTGCATAGGATTTTACTCCTTTAATTTCAGGATGTGCTTCATCTCCAAAAATCAAAACATCATACCCTGCTTCACTCATCTCTTGTGCAATCTCTTGGGGTTTTGTGACATAAGGACAAGTTGCATCAACAACATCTACCCCATTTTCTTTCAGTTGTGCCAGCTCTGATTTAACAATACCATGTGTACGAACAATCGCTTTGTCACCTTTCTTAAAAGTTTGAAAATCTTCTACAAGTCCTACATTAAAATCTTTATCTAAACGTGCTATCTCTTTTGAATTATGAATAAGAGGCCCATAAGTTGCTGCATTTTGATGCTCTTCTGCTATTTTAATTGCACGTTTCACACCAAAACAAAAACCATAATTTTCTGCTAATTCTATTTTCATGTTCTCTCCACTGATGTAATTCTCTCTAGTAATTCAAAGAAGTTTGGAAATGAGGTATTGATACACTCTAAATCTTCGACTTCCATACCACTTTTTAAGCCTGCGATGATGAAACTCATAGCAATTCTATGGTCACCATCACTCTTAATTTTTGCACTTTGGAGTGTTCCACCTGTTATTTTATAACCATCTTCATACTCATCAACTGCTATTTGACAGGCTTTGAGTCCCTCTACTACGGTACTAATTCTATCCGACTCTTTTACACGCAATTCTGCAGCATTTTTTACTATACTCTCACCATGAGCACAAGCCATTGCAATACTTAAAGCAGGAAGCTCATCAATAAGCCATGAAATATTCTCTTCTATAACAATCCCTTGTAAAGGTGCTTGTTTTACATGAATATTTCCAATAGGCTCATATTTATTATCTGTCATTTCATACGAAATCTTTGCTCCCATTCGCTCTAAAGCCTTAAAAGCTTCAATACGTGTAGGATTGAGTGTGACTCCTTCGAGTACAACAGAAGCATTTGGGATAATTGCTGCAGCAACGCCAAAGAAAAATGCACTTGATGGGTCAGCTGGAACTCTAATGTGTAAAGGAGATAAAAGTTTTTTTAAAGGTTTAATCGTTGTTTTGAGTCCATCAACACTAATGTCTGCACCCATTCCCTGCAACATTCTCTCCGTATGGTCACGAGAGAGTTCTGGTTCTGTATATGTACATGCTCCATCAGCTCGCAAAGCTGCTAAAATCATACAACTTTTTACTTGAGCCGAAGCAATTTGACTCGCATAATCAAAAGCTTGTAAAGAAGCACCACGAATACTTAAAGGGGCAAAGTTCCCATCTTCTCTGCCATCAAGATGTGCTCCAATATTTTTGAGTGGTGTCGTTACACGTTTCATAGGACGAGAACGCAGGTATTTGTCCCCTGTAAGCACAAAATGCCCTTGTGCAGAACTTAAAAGTCCACAAAACAAACGCATCCCTGTCCCAGAATTTCCACAATCTAGCACTTCAAAACTCTCTTGAATACCCTCAGAGGAAATTCTAATAACTTCCCCATCATCAAAAACTTTTGCCCCTAGATTTTTTACAATCTCAAGTGAATTGAGTGTATCTTCTGCACGTAAAAAATTGCTTATTTTGCTTTCACCCTCGGCAAGCATCGCGAACATGACACTCCGATGAGAAATAGACTTATCAGGTGCAATTTCTGATATACTCAAAGAAAAAGCTTGTGCAGGAGAGACAACTACTTTACTCATCGCAGTCCAATTCCTAATTCATTTTGTAATGCATCTAAAATAGCATCCATACTTTTTGTTATATCTTCTTCTTCAAGTGTTTTTTCTTCTGATTGTAAAACAAAACGTAGAGACAAACTCATACTATCACCTAAACTTGCATCACTATATTTATCAACCGGATAAAAACGAATTAATTCTGCTGTTGCACTCTTTTGAATCACATTTTTGACTGTTTCATAGGACATACTTTTTGGTACAATAAGACTTAAATCTCTAAAAGAAGCTTGGTATTTCGAAGCCTTTTTCGCTGTTTTAAGTTTATACTCAATTTTTGAAAAATCTAACTCACACATAAAAGTAATAGGTAAATCATATGCTTTTTCAACCTCAGGATGTACACGGAAAAGCTCACCTATTGCCTGATTATTCAGAAAAACTTGTGCTGTTTGGTATGGATGAGAAAGTGTATGTTTCGTTGTATATTCTCTAAGTTCAATAGTTCCTATAACATCCGATATCTTCTGCACAAAAGTAGCAAAATCCACCTCTTTTACTTTGCCGCTATTAGCTAAACTCTCAGGTTCGACTTCTCCACTAAAAAGAAATGCCATATTGCTTAACTCTTCTCTGAGTGGTGTAAAAACGGAACCTATTTCAAAAAGTTTGACAGATTTATAGCCATTTTTCACATTGTTTGATGCTGCTTTTAACATTCCAGTCAGAAGTGTCGGTCTTAAGGTGTCAAGTGTTTGCACTATTGGATTTAAAAGTTCTAATGCTTCTTTTGTCGTTTCAAAACCATAAGCATTTAAAGTTTTCTTTTCATCAAAAACAAAATGAACACTCTCAAAAAAACCACTTTGTGCCGCACGATGTCTATAGACACTGCGTTTTTTATAAGTAAAATAATCATCTTCTAATCTATTATCTTCTTTGAGTACCAATGGTTTGGATGGAATATTATCTATACCAACCATTCGCACAATCTCTTCTATAATATCTTGTTTATGTTCAATATCATGACGAAATTGAGGTACCTGAACAATGAAATTTTCCGATGAAGATTTTGATATATCAAAACCTAAATTTTTCAGTATATTTGAAATAACACCTTTATCTATACTCGCACCAATAATTTCATCTATCTCTTGTTGGTTAATAATAACAATTTTTTCTTTTACATTGTAAGAAAGTTTTATATTGCCACCAAAAGTTGTTGATGCAGAGTTTGCAGCAATAAACTCTATACAATACCCAAGTCCACCACTGAGTTCTGGTTCACTCCCGCGTGATGTTTTGTAAAACATTGGTCCTGCTTCTATCTTATGGTCTGCCATTTTTTTTGAGATAATATCAGGTGGAACATAACTCGCCTCAAGTAAAACAACCCCTCGACTCTCTTGAATCTTAGAATCATCATACTGGATAACACCGATTGTAGAGGCAGTAGACTTTCCTCTGACACAAGCATAACCGTGTTCATTTTCAGTCAAAGTCACTGTTGCCATAACATCATCTTCTTTTTCACAAAAGTACTGATGGCTATAGGCTCGTAAAATCACACCACTTGCATGGGTGGTATATAATAAAATAGACTCTATATCTGTTTCTCTATTTTCATTGATTTGTGTTAAACGCAACTTTACAATTAAAGGCAATTTCAAATCTTTTAAATCAAGTGCTTTATAACAGACACTCACATCTAAATCTTTTTCACTATGAAGTGATAAAATACGTCCAATACCACGTTTTTCATCATTATCTTCATAATTATACTCTTTAATAGGCTTATTAAACGCAGCACTCAAGTCCCGTGCAACACCACGAACACTCAAACAATCCCCACGATTTGCAGTGAGTTCAAGTTCAATTAAATCATCATTTAAAATTGGGTTTTCACGAACCTCTTGTCCCAAATGAAAGGCACCGATACTGCTATCAAGTTCAACAATTCCCTTGCTTATATCTTCAAGTCCGACTTCACTTGCGGAACATATCATCCCTTCAGATTCAACACCGCGCAATTTTACAGGTTTTATCTGCATGCCATTTGGCATCACCGCCCCAATAGTTGCCACAATAACATCTAAACCTGCTCGCACATTGGAAGCACCACACACAATTTGACGTGTACTTGTCCCAATATCCACTTGGCATATGTTAAGCTTATCCGCATCAGGGTGTTTCACACACTCTAAAACTTTTCCAAATACTATCTTTTCTGGAACACGGTACTCATGCACTCTATCAACTTCTAAACCAATAGCATTAAAAGTTTTGGCAATTTCTTCAGTTGAGTGTCCATCTAAATCAATCCACTCATTTAACCAAGATTTTGTAACTATCATTGAAATTGCTCCAGTAATTTAATATCGCCTTCAAAAAGAGAACGAAGGTCACCTATATGGTGAATAAGCATCGCAAAACGCTCAACACCCAGACCAAATGCATAGCCACTCACATCTTTATACTTCACCGCTTCAAAGACATTTGGATCGACTATACCACAGCCAAGTACTTCTAACCAACCAGTTTTTGAACAGACTCTACACCCTTCGCCCTCACAAAAAACACAGCTAATATCTACTTCTGCAGATGGTTCTGTAAAAGGGAAAAATGATGGACGAAAGCGTACTTTTACATCGCCAAACATATACTTTAAGAAATCTTCTAAAATAAATTTGAGATTAGCAAAAGAGACTTTGCCTGCTTCATCAACAACAAGCCCTTCTATTTGGTGAAACATTGGCGTATGTGTTAAGTCATAATCACGACGAAACACTGCACCGGGAGCAATCATACGAATAGGTGGTTTAGTATTCATCATTGTTCTAATTTGAACAGGAGAGGTATGTGTTCTTAAAAGCATTTCATCTTTAAAGTAAAAAGTATCTTGCATATCGCGTGCTGGATGGTACTTTGGAAGGTTTAATGCTTCAAAATTGTTAAAATCATCTTCTACAATTTGTCCCGTTTTCACAGCAAAATTCATAGAGCTAAAGTACTCTACAATTCTGTCCATAGTCTCCATAACAGGGTGTAGTGCTCCTGCTTGTGAACTTGTGCTAAAGAGAGAAACATCGATAGCTTCTGCTTGCATCGCTTTTTGCAATTCCTGCGTTTGTAAAACAATTTTACGAACTGTAAATTCACTCATTAAATTTGCTTTATGAGTATTTAACTCTTTGGCTATTGTTGCTTTTTCTTCATTGGGTGCTTTTTTCATTTTGACAAATTCTGCCGCTAAAACACCTTTTTTTCCAAACACAGAGATACGGATTTCTTCTAATCTCTCAACACTCTGTGCTTCTTGTATTGCATCGTACCACTCTTTCAAATAGAGCTCCTATTTTTGGTAATATAAACCGGATTATAGTCAAATTTAGGTTACAAATAGCTTCATTCGTGTTTTTATATGCTATAATTTAAACAAAAAGAGGTTCAATCATGTGTTTATTTTGTAAAATTGTCAATAAAGAGATACCTGCAAATGTGATACTTGAAAATGATAATTTTCTCGCATTTCATGACATCAATCCCAAAGCGCCGCTTCATGTTTTAGCAATTCCAAAAATTCATGTAGATAGTTTTAACGAGGTGAGTTCTGATACTATGCAAGGAATGACACAATTCATTCAAGAAGTTGCTAAAGAAGTCAAAATTGATAAGAGTGGCTATAGAGTAGTTACAAACATCGGTGAAGATGGTGGTCAAGAGGTAAAGCACCTCCACTTCCATGTTTTAGGGGGTGCAAAACTTCAATGGGATCACTTTAGTGATGCTGATGCACAAGGACACTTTTAGTCCTGTTGCATTACTTAAGGGCACCTCTAAAAACCCTAGTACCTCTCAGTAATACAACAAAACTTTTCATCGCCATAGCTCAAGCTATGACTCAAAAAAGCTTTTGCACAATCTCATCTTTTTTCTTCCCTCTGAGAGGTATTAGGGTTTTTAGAGATGCCCTTATTATACTCTATAATCAGTTAGAACAAAGAAAGTCAATAAAAATTTTATAAAATAACAAATATTAGATATAATGTTAAGTACTAATTAACAAAATGGATATAAAATGTTTGATAATCTAAGAAAATTAGAAAAAAGAGTCCTTAAAGAGATACCGAGTGCCTATAAAAGGTATTTGCACTTTTCTATTGACTTTCACTCACAAATGATAGGAATTGTAGGGGCGAGAGGTGTGGGAAAAACGACGCTTCTTTTACAGTATCTCAAAGAGTTAAAAGAGCAAAAGGAAGCCTATAAATCTCTCTATTTTTCTTATGATTACCCTACAAATGTAGATATAAAACTCCTAGAACTTGCCGAAGAATTTTATAAGATTGGTGGGGAATTTCTCATCATCGATGAAATTCATAAATATAAAGATTTTGCACTCGATTTAAAAGCTATTTATGATTTTTATCCTCAACTCAAAGTCATTTTTACCGGTTCCTGTGCTACTTCTATCTACAATGCACAAGCAGATTTAAGTCGAAGAGTTGTCCTTTACTCTATGAACGGCTTATCTTATAGAGAATTTTTAGAACTCAAACTCTCCATAAAACTCCCTCACTACTCACTCCAAGAGCTTTTAGAAAATCATATAAGCATAGCCGATACACTCTCCAAAGATTTCTTAGCACTTGAGTATTTTCAAGAGTATCTTACTTTTGGATACTACCCTTTTTATTTTAGAGAAAAAAATCAGTGTCTCAAACAACTCAATGCTATCATCAACCAAACGATAGACATAGACCTTGTAAAGTTGGGCTTAGTAAAAGCAAGTTTTACAAACAAACTGAAAAAGCTCCTCCTCATTATCAGTGAATCCAACCCATTTGAGCTCAATATCACAAAAATTGCCACAAATGTAGAGGTCAGTCGTAATACACTCTATGCCTATCTCCATCACTTAGATAAAGGTGGATTGCTCAATATCGTGGGGAGTACGAAAAAAGGGATAAGTAAACTTTCAAAACCTGAAAAACTCTATCTCAATAACACCAATATTTTTTACGCCTTTGCAACTGAATCAAAGATAGGTACAATTAGAGAAACTTTTTTTGTCTCACAACTCAAACATTTACATAGTATAGAAGTCTCAGATAAAGGCGATTTTTTACTCGATAAGAAGCACACATTTGAAGTTGGAGGCAATGCAAAGAGTTTTCAGCAAATAAAAGATATGCCAAACTCTTACCTCGTCATAGACACCGATTTTACAGAAAATCCGTATAAAGTGCCACTTTGGCTTTTTGGATTTTTATATTAAAAGCGGTACAATTCGCTAAAAATGGATAACTCATGAGAACTTTTTATTATGTACAGACAGGGCACCGGATTGGGCTTGACAGATTTCGTCGTGCGACAACAATTTTACGAGCCTTAGGTGATGATGACATTACACTCCTTACCTCAGACTTTCGCATTTCGCATATAGGAAGAGATTTTGGTGTGCGAGATTGTGTCGGGATTGATGTCGTACGCAACATCCCCCAAATCGCACACCATGGCGACAAACTCATTTTTGACTCCGATGAAGCGAACCCCTTGATGCTTGAAGATATGCGAAAATTTTTCTCTACTTTTATTCGTATCGCCGATAAAAAAGAGGATGCTAAAGCAGAAAATGAGATTCTTTTTTCTCCTTACTTACAAGGTGAAGATATTTTTACTGGAGTTGCTGTAGATGACAAATATTTTGCAGACTTTGAAAAAACTACAGAAATTTCACTCTTTTTTGGGGATGATGATTATGAGAAAGATTTAGAAAAACATTTAGACCTTTTTAGTGAAATAGACCCCGCTTTGCAGCTTGGATTTTACTACTTTTTTGACTATGAAGATATGCTCAAAAAGAGTTTTACACATACTTTTGAATTTGAGGAGTATGATACCATGATAACAAAAAGTAAAATTTTGATTACATCTTCCCCTCAAGCAGCCTTAGAATGCCTTGCTTCAGGAGGAAAACCCATCTACTTACAACGCGATGATTATGAAAACAATTTTAATGAATTATTTTCTCAACTTAACATTCCAATAATACTAAATTATAATAAAAATGATTTTTCTATGATTTTAAGCACAATAAACGATAGAAACTATCAAAAATTACAGCAAAATAGTAACACTTATGTAAGTTTCCTAAAACAATATTTAAA
>WFQD01000300.1 GCA_015487265.1 Sulfurimonas sp.
CCAGAAGTTCATCAAAATAGTCTTTACCAAAATGTGTACCGTTCTTAAGACGTTCATCATCCAGCACAAACCCTTTAATAATGAACTCTTTTAAGGTCTGAGTCGCCCAAATACGAAACTGAGTGGCTTGTTGAGAGTTAACGCGATAACCTACGGAGATAATCGCATCTAAGCTATAAAGGTTAACGGGCTTATCTGAATGACTAATGTGCATTTTTTGCACATTGCTTTCTTCAAGTAACTCACCTTCTAAGAAAATATTTTTTAGGTGTTTAGAGATAACACTTCTATCCTTACCAAACAGCCCTGCCATTTTCTGCTGAGTTAGCCAGAATGTTTCGTCTAAAAAGTGGACTTCTAATTTAACTGAATTGCTAGGCGTTGTATAAAATAAAATCTTGGCTGTATCTATCATTCTTCCAATCCTGCAATTAAAATCCTATAGGTTTTTTTAAAAACTAGCTCTATCTAATGCCGATTGATGCCTCGCTTTTCTATCTTGTTTAACTTGCTGATAAAGCTCGCTAATTTCATCTATTGTCGATTGATAGAGAGCAGTAATTCCCTTTTGAATATCTGACTTGGCACCATTTTGTATAAGCCCACTATAATTAGTAACGATGGAGACCATAGCGGCATCTATATTTTCCATCTTTTCAAAATACCTTCCAACAATTCTTATACTCTCTTTTGAGTGGAGTTCTTTCCACATCCACTCAATTTCTTCCACATTTCTATTGAAAACTATTAACGGTTTATTAAAGAGCGAACAATGAATCTTTAGCCTGTTTTCAATCTTTAACAGCAAGAACAAAACCCTATCATAATTTGAAATATCATCTAGTAACCGATCATTCTCTTTATCAACAATCGTGTTTTTTATTTGTTGTAACGCTGTAAACGAGACTAACAACGCCGAAATCAAAAAAGCTATAGGAGGTATTAGCTTTATCCACAAGTCACCTTCTACAAATAAAGAAGTAAAAAATAGGATCGCAATATAAAGTAATAAGATTAACGCAAGCAACCTAAATATATAAATACCCACTACTGCTGGTAAAATATTTTTAGTTAGTAGCCGTATTAACTTCACTCTAAATACTCAAAACATCATCAATGCCTGATTGCTTTAGGCGTTGGATGGCGTTGGTTTTTGTTATGTCATCATTTTTAAAGCTGGTGTCTCGGAAGACGACTCTTAGCACGGGGGTTTCTGGTGTGCTTAGGTCTGCGATGGCTTGGATGGTTTCTAGGGTGATTCCTTCATCGAAACACGCGACTAAACGGCCTTTAGCGACATTCCATGCTTGGTAGCTTTGGCCGTTGCTCACCAGATTAAGCTGTTCAATAGGTAGCGTAAGCGGTAAGCCGTATTTTATTAAGACTTCAAATAGCAGATCTTGGCTAGTACGTTCTGGCAAGATGTTCTCTACTGCATTCAATAGGTCAGTTTCTAGATCATCAAGATTTGGTTGCCATTTTTTGATATTGGATGTATCCAGTTTAAAGACTTTAAAACCTAAGTCGGCTTGGGTATCTGGAAACTCTTCTTTGATCTTCTTAGCCGCACGGCGAATACGCTCTTTACCGATTTCTGTAATCGCTTCATAACCAGACTGTCTTGCTTTAGATTTTTCAGCAGTAGGCTCAGGTATTTGAACCAAAACAAAATTATGAAAACTATTATTTTCAATATTAAATTTCATTAAGGCTTGTGCTGTTGTGGCCGATCCTGAAAAAAAATCAATCACAAGACCTTCCTTACTTTCTCCTAAAGCAATATTAGCAAGATGCTCAATTAAGCTTGATGGTTTTGGATAATCAAAACCACTTTCTGGAAAAAGAAACTTAATTTCATTTGTTGCAGATTGAGTATGTCCAACATCTTTATATTGAAGAATACTTCGAGGAACAACTTTTTTTGCTTCATTCAAAAAGTTTTTTACCCTTGGTATACTTGATTGCCCATCTACACCCCAATAAACCCGATTGTCAGTAAGAAAATCATCCATTTTTTGTTTTGCAAAAGCCCAAACAGCCTCTCTTCTTGGCCATATCTCTTCATTAGTATTTGGATTAATGATTGGATAATAAAGATTAGGCCTTTCAATATCAGTTTTATTACAGGTGGCTGCTGTAGAATTCCAAGCACCTCTTGGATCATTATCTGAATTTTTATAATATTTATTATGTTCCGCAGTTCTCTTTAAGCGATTTATGACCCCTTCAGCTTTCTTTTTTGCATAAGTTAATATGTACTCATGGTCATTGCTAAAGAAGCGTGAATCATTAGAAGGACTAACTTTCTTTTGCCAAATTAATTCTGCAACAAAATTCCCTTCTCCAAAAATCTCATCACAAATTTTTCTAAGGTTATGCACTTCATTATCATCAATCGAGATAAAAATCACACCATCATCTTTAAGCAGATTTCGGGCAAGCTTAAGACGTGGATACATCATATTTAGCCAGTTAGAGTGGTAACGCCCAGAGCTATCAGAGTTAGTCGTTAGAGGGTTACCATCTTCATCCTTTTGGCCTGTCAAACGCTGATAGTTAGCCAGATTGTCTTTAAAGTCATCTTTATAAACAAAGTCCTTACCTGTGTTGTAAGGTGGATCGATATAGATCATTTTTACTTTGCCAAAATAACTTTTCTGTAAAAGCTTTAAGACTTCTAGGTTATCACCCTCTATATAGAGGTTTTCTGTGGTGTCCCAATTAACGGACTCTTCAGGCGCTGGACGCAATGTACCCAAGGTTGGCGTTGTCGCCATACGCTTGGCCTGCTCTTTGCCGTTCCAAGTAAACTGATAACGCTC
>WFQD01000301.1 GCA_015487265.1 Sulfurimonas sp.
AAACGATCGAGGAGCTGAAACAAGCCTTGAGGAAGCAGAACAGCGACTTAAAAGAGAGCTTAGGAAAAGAGAAGAAGAAGTTAGAAAAAGATATGAGGCTAGTCGTATCAAAAGCAGAGAACAATATGCTGAAATTATCTCTATTCAAGATAATGCTAATAGTGATAATAAGCCTATTTTTAGGGGTAATCGGGGGAGCGATGTTAATGAAATTGCAAATAAAAGAGCAACTGAACACGATACAGAAAAACCAAACAGTTATTTACAAAGAAATAACGGGAGAGAGGCTATAAATGACACAGTTAGAGCAACTATTACAAGAAGAATTAGAGAAAGAGAAGAAATACTCACGAAAAATCGAGCTAGAACTAATCGAGAGCAGAAAAGCCTATATGAGCAGTTTAGAGAGAGTAGAGAGAGCTTATATAGCAAAGCTAGAAGAGTTATGCAAGAGCGAGGAAGAGCAAGAGCCAACTCAAGACGAAATAATCAAGCGGTTGGGGTTATTGTGGAAAAGGTTGGAAGAATTAGAGCGGATCGGGAAGCAAGATATAGAGACTTTGGAGGAAAATTTAGAGGAATTAGAGGAATATATGAAGAAAAGCTCGGATATTATCATGAGCAATCAAAGTTATTTAGATCAAAAATTGAACTCGTTGAGCGAACTATTAAAGAAATTATAGACGAGAGGGAAGCGCCTTCATGGACACCAAAAATGTAAGATATTACTTGTTTTGAGAATCAATAAAATCTTCAAATGTTTTTTTTATGAATTTTGCACTTTCTTTTTGTATTTTGTATTTAATTAAAGCTTTTATGATTAAATACACAAAAACAATAATTAAAAGAACATTTAAAAAGAATCCAAACATTTTTATTCCTTGACTATCAAAATTCTTCTTTTTCTGTATTCAATTATACCTTCTTTTTTCTTTTTTTCTTAGGTTTTGGAAGATAAAGGGCTTTCATTTCATTGACATAAGACATTAAGAGAGCCGAACTCTTTTCTTGCTCTTTATCTAGCTTTTTTTCTAATTTATCAATTCTTTTGAGTAATTTTTTGACCAATTTTTGACAGTCATCTTTTTTACTGCTATTTGACACCTCTTTATCTTCGTCTATTACGAATAAAACACCGTTTTCTTCGATACTATCAAGTAAACCTTTTTTGACTTGATTATACACAGTTTGTCTAGTTATTTGATACTTTTTTGCATATTCATTGACAGTTATTTTACTCATTCCATTTCCTTTAGATATTTCATAACAGAGTTTCGTGATGTTCCGCTATCTTTAGCAATTTTTGAAACATTCCAAGTTCCATTTTTTGACTTATAATCATCTTTAAACATACCTGTAACAATACTAAGTATTTTTCGCTTTGTGTCAGCCATTCGTTTTTCTCTGGCTTTTTTTGCACCCTCTTGTCTGCTCATTCCTAGTCCTTTTCTATTTGGTATTGTCCACCCTTTATTATTGTACCAATTCCATACGGATCGACATTTTGCCTTTAATGTGCTTTTGTCTTTTGCCCGATCAACAAATCGGGCAAAGGCAAAAGACTCAATAAGAGAGTATGCAACTTCGTTGCCTTCACCAGACTCTCTTATTAAATCTTCTGTGTAGAGCTTTATTGCCCAAAAGATATTATCTTGACCTACATCGACACGCTCATAGTCTTTGTGTCTTACAACGCTTTTTAAACCTTGAAAACAGCACAATTCTATGCCATCATCTTCTTCGGAGTTCGTTATCTGTGTGCTTACAACTTTCATAGATAGGGTAAATCGTGCCAAAATATCATTTAGGTATGCTATACCCTTGTTTGTGGTAAAAAAGCCGTTTATGGTGTAGGATATGGTGTATGTATCGCCATTTCGTGTGTAGTAATGTGGCAAAGGTAGCGAATAGTCGAATATTTCGCTTCCGTCGCCCTTGATTGTTATTGATATTTTGGTGTTCTTTTGGTACAATTTCACTATCCGTTAGGAAAAAGCAAACTAAGTTCTAGGGTTGCCGCCCTATGATGAACTTAGTTCTCTCTCACATTAAATTTTTAAACTTCCAAAATTATAACACAAAATTGTTCAAATAGATGAACAAAATCAACATATTTTAAAATTGTTCATTCTAGTTGTACTAAGGGGTATTAGCAAAATCTTGTATTTTGCTAATCGGCTAGAGCCGAAAAAAAATCACTGAAACAGTAACTATTTTAGCTACTTTTTAAAAATAGTCAAAATAGTTGTACTAAGGGGTATTAGCAAAATACAAGATTTTGCTAATCGGCTAGAGCCGAAAAAAAATCACTGAAACAGAACAGCCACCCCCGTAGCGTCCCGCCCAAAAAGCGGGTAAGCGTAGGGGAAAAAGTGGCGGTAGTCGTTCCTATAAAATCCCCCCGATTTTTCTCTCAAAAAAATGAAAAAAACTCCAGCAAAATTAACCACCCATGCCCCCCGATATGCCCCCACTTGACTGTGATTTTTAGTCATGGTATAATTGTGTTTATCGGTATAAGGCAAGGTTAGCCAAGTCCTACGACTTGACACACTACGACTGCGTCTTCGTTTAACCTTGTTGGGGATAATCCCCAAACCCCTTTTTTGTATAAAGTCAAGGAGAGAACATGGGCGAAAAATTGAAACAGGTAAAAGTTTATTTTTCTCCGATCGATCATGAGAAATTGAAAAGTGAAGCTGATCGAAAAAATGTTTCACTTGCAGAACTCATTAGACAAAAAATAAATTTGAAAATTGAAAATGCACCAGCTCCAAGAAAAACAAAAAAAGTTTACAAGCAAACAGATCCGAAACTTTTGTTTGAGTTGAACAAGATCGGAAACAATCTGAACCAGATCGCAAAAAAATTAAACAAGGGCGACACGGTATCCAACATGGCTGTTTTGCAAGAGCTTGTTGTTTTGGAAAAAAAGTTGAGTGAGTTGTTATGAAAATATCCATTCAAGGCGGAGGCAAGGGCAAGGGGTGGAGCAACTATGTTACACGCAAGTATGCAAAACTGTCAAAAGAAGATCGATCTAAAATTGTTATTCTTGAGGGTAACACCAAGCTAGGCGACAGCATTATAAAAAGCAGCAACTACAAAAACAACTCAACCACTTTGGTTTTATCGTTTTTTGGAAAAATATCTAACAGTAAGGCAAAAGCAGTAAACGAGGACTTTAAAAAGCTTTTTATGAGTGGCTTTAATGAAAGCGAGTACCACTACGAAGCGGTATTACATCAAGACACAAGCAACACGCATATACATATTCGCATACCTACAAAAAACCTATTAACAGACACGCAATTAAGGCTTTATTATCACGACAAGCACAAGAACTTTATAAATGCTATACGAGATTACTTGATTTCAAAGCACGATTTGCCACAGCCTAAACAAGAGCATAAGCCCGTTTTTAGCGTGGAGAGCAAGAAAGAAAGGCTTATACAGCAACAAAGAGCCAAACAAGGGAGAAAACCTTTTAATTTTAGTAAAAAAAAGGGGAGAGATGAGGCAAAAAAATATATAGCTAACTATATAGCAGAGCTACACGAAAGTGGCTTTATTGAGGACTTCGAGGACTTGAAAGAGGTTATTAAGGGGCTTGAGCTTGATATAGTCAAGATAGGTAAGGACATCACGGGCGATTTTAACTATTTTACAGTACAGGACAGCGAAGGAAAAAAAATAAGATTACAAGGAGAGATTTACAATGAGCAGTTTTGGGAATATACAAGAGAAGATAGAACACGCCAAATTCGAGCTAATCGATTATCACGAGGAAACGATCGAGGAGCTGAAACAAGCCTTGAGGAAGCAGAACAGCGACTTAAAAGAGAGCTTAGGAAAAGAGAAGAAGAAGTTAGAAAAAGATATGAGGCTAGTCGTATCAAAAGCAGAGAACAATATGCTGAAATTATCTCTATTCAAGAT
>WFQD01000302.1 GCA_015487265.1 Sulfurimonas sp.
AAATTATGTAAAAAAGCATTGTCATCTTCTCTAATTTCATATTTCAATTCAAAACTTTTTATATCATCGATAAATTTTAAAAGTAAAAAAAGTGTAGTTAGTCTCTGTTGTCCATCGATAACATCATACTTTTCATCAATTTTAGACACTACTATATTTCCTAAATAATATTTTTTATTTTCATTATTAGTTTTTTCAACAAATGTCCTTAAATCTTCCAATAGCTGAACAATATGTTCCTCTTTCCATGCATAAGGTCTTTGATAAAGAGGTATTCTGAAACTATAATCTTTTAATTCCGACAAATTTTTTACAGTAATGAGCGTATCTTCATCTTTCATTTTTTATTTCCTTTATATTCGACTGTAAATTGCCAAAAAAATTCTCAAAAATTTTTTTATAGCTTGTCTTGACATTCTTATATTTATCTTTATCGTTTATTTCAACTTCCTTCAAACTAAATGCAAATTTAATGTAATTATCTAGCTCATCTAAAATTTCTAAGCTGGAATAGCTATTTCTTATCAAAGAAAAGACATCTAGTTCTTTCTCTGTATTCCATCTTTGATGTAGGATTGTTTCTTTTCTAACGGAACTGCTCTTGAGCCTTAAATATGACAAGAGTAGAAGCAACTTTTTGACAAATAATTCAAAGTTTTCATTTTCAAACTTGTCATAATAAAACAATAAAATTGCTTGATAATATTTCTTTAGATAAAAATTTCCACTCCCATTAATCCTAAATTCAAACAACTCCTTTTCCAATAGTTTTTCATACAATTCAAAATATTTATAAACAAAAACAAAAAAACTTTCTCCGCCAACTATAGCACTGTTTATTTCAAACGGTACATATTTTATTCCATTGACTATTTCACTGCCTTTAAATTGCAAAGGTTTTGTAATAAGATTTAAAACATTTGTTTTAAAGTCATAATCGTAAAAATGATACAGTGCCGGCTGATTGTAATTATTTAATTGCAAATACTTCTTGTGCGTTATTTTCGTTTTTAATTCGTTGAATACATCTATATTAACTATGTCATCTGCAACAAGTCTGTTTGTTATTCCCCGTCTTGCTAAGCATATAAGATATAAAATTTGATCCAGTTTGTCAGTTTCTTTCGTGATTTTTTCTTTTTCCCATTCTTCCCATTTTTTAGCATACAGTTGTCTATCGCTTTGAATTGGGTGGATATGATGTACCTTTAAAATATCTTTTCTTTTTAAAGGTTCACCTCTTGTATTTTGAGAATCAAATAAAACAAATGCTTCATCCAAATCATCAGTTTTCATATATGTGATTTTTACTTTATCGTTTAAGAATTGTAAAAAAGAATTATCCTGATAATTTTCAAATCTATTCTTTAAAATTTCATAATTCTCTTGTAATCGTCTGCTAGATAAAGGATTTATTTCATTTTCTAAAAAATCAATTTCCTTTTCCTTTTTTTCTAAAACTTTAAACAATAATGCTAATGTGGTTATCCTTTGCTGACCGTCAATAATTTCACAATTTTTATCCTCCTTTTGAAAAAGAATCATGTTCCCTATCAAATAAATAGTAGACTTCTTGTATGCTTCTAATAAATCATTGATTAGCTGCTCTACCTGATTTTTATCCCAACTATAGGGTCTTTGATAATTAGGTATTTTTAATTTTTGTTCAAAAACTTCATTAAGAGTATATTCACCAGTTCTATCTATTTGCATTTATTGCCCCCATTATTATGTGAAAAGCTCTGAAAAATCTCAATTTTCTTTGTATTGTTCATCATTTTAATCATATTATACTTCCAGCAGCACCCATACTAATGGCGAAGAGGTGGTTCATAAATCTTTATTGTTTCTCTCTGATAATTCTACCTAAATATTTTAACAGTATTATGTCTTTTTCAAACTGTTTATCACAATTATTATAAAGCAACAATCTCCATTGCATTTTTAAACTTCTTCAATGTCAAAAGTTTTTTGTCGTTCGTTATGAAACGATCGATCTGCAGGCGAGCAGCACTGTTTAGGATAAGCAAATCTTCAAAGTCGCTAAACTTGTCATCTAAAAAGTCCTCTTTTGCATTGTGAAAATCAATGTGTTGAAGATAGTGCGGTGTTATCTCTTCGCTGAGCATATCTATAGCTTGGAGTGTCTTCTTTGGATCATATTTTTTTCTCTCTGTTAAAATAAAATAAAAGGTAGTGATAAAATCTGCCGAAAAGAAAAACTCATACTCTTCGTTATCCTTGTTTGCAAGATACCACGCTACACTCGATTTGGAAGTGGGGCGAGTCGTATCGAGCAGATCAAGACATACATTGGCGTCAAGAAAGATTTTCATGGTAACTTCTTTTCATCTCTTTGTAGTCGGTATCCCCTATCTTGTCATCGAGTAGTCCGATAAAGTTTCCCGTTCTTTGTTTGGCTTTTTTCTCTACCGTATCTATCAGGGTTGGATCTTTAACAACCGCTTGAAAATAGTGTGAGAGAAACTGTGTGAAGTTTAGATTTTTTTCTTGCAGGATAGCACCCACTTTATCCACAAGCTCTTTGTCGAATTTGAAGTTTTTTCTAACCGTTAGAGTTCCCATACTTAACACCTCTTTCGTATGTATAGTTTTAATACATACATATTGTAGCGTAT
>WFQD01000303.1 GCA_015487265.1 Sulfurimonas sp.
GTGGGTGACAATTACTAACCTCTTTAGGAAAGTCAATCTCACAGCCAAATTTAGCTAATAATTTATTTGTATTTGTCATTAGAGTTAATTCTTTAGCTGGCTCAGTAAACCTAATTGATCGTCGATATCTTCAGACAGATCACGAAACGGCTTTAAAAAATAATTTAATTCTTCGATGTAACTATTTTTTTTTTGACTGTCTGCTTGTTGGTCTTTTATTCCTTGCATTAAATCACCACGGTAACGCTCCAAATACTCTTTAACGTCGTTAATCTGTTGGTTGATATTGTCCTTTAATTGACTTTCTAAAAAGTCCATCTGACTATTTTCAATACTTTGTCTAAGTTGCAGCATATTACTTTCAATTTTTTTCTTTATTGCAGGAATATCGACTTTATAGTCTGTTTCGTCGGTATAGTATGTTTCTGTACCTCCATCCCAAAGTTTTTGTGCAAACCAAGCCACTACACCATCTCTATCTCTTGTTCTTCTTTTTTCGTAGCTGTGTACTTTAACTCCACTAGAAACCAAATCCTCCATAGTAAAAGAAATATTAGACTGCTTATCAAACTGTGGAAGTTTAAAATTAACTTTTACGCCTTGGTCTTGTAATCGTTCTTTTGCCTGTTCTAAAACATCTGAAAGGTCGTTTTTAATTTGATAATTTAATGTTTTTTGTAAAGACTTTATGCCCGTTTGTAATACTTTTTCGGCCTCAGTGAATAATACAGCTGTTATCTCACTTATTTCTTCACTTATGGAGTTCAACAATTCCTCAGCATCCGATTTATCTTTATATGTAATTTCTTCTCCTGACTTTAATGCCTCTTGCATATTTTCAGGCGGATTTTTCTTCCCCCCCCATATTGTTAGAAGTCCATAAAAAATATTGTCTTTGTTTTTTTCATCTTCCTCTTTTTTATCCTTAGCTAATGCTTCTTTCTTTTTATTTTCATTGTCAATTCTGCCTGTTTCCAAAAACTCTGTTGTTAATTCATTTGCCTTGTCAATATATTTTTCAAGAGTACTGGTTATCTCAACGGTACTTTTATTAATTTCTTCTTCAACTTTTTTATCGACTAAGTTCTCAATACTGATTAGCTTTTTTTGATCATTTCTCAAGTCTGCTATCATTTTATTTAACAAATCAATATCTTTTTGAAGACCAGACAATCGTCCATTTACTCCTGTATCCAACTCATTAAAAATGCAGGATAATTTAGTAAGTGTTGAGCCTAAACTATCAAAAGCGACTTTTGCATGAGCTTCAGTAATAACTTGTTTTAGTGGTTCAGCAAATTTACTGTCTTCCCACAGTGCCAAAGATGCAACTTTAACCTCTTCGTTGTCACTTATTTTCTTCTTCCAAAGACGACCTAACGCTGCCTCACCAAAATCTGCCACCCAATCATCGTCTTCATTAATTTTCCCTTGATGATCTAACTCGTTTAAGGCTCTATTTGCCAAATACGCCCACCATGAGGAAACTGGAAAAACACGTTCTCTGGGTGTTTTTTCTAATAGATGTTCTGATACATACTTCTTTGTGGCTTCAGCATCCATTGTATTTTTACTAGCATTATCAAATTTATTCACCAATGCAAAAAGACGATCACCTAAAGAATCTTGCATACTGGCTATTTCCTCTCTAACTGTGCCATCTGCATTCGAATTTAATTGAGTATAATCCATCACTAATAACACAGCAGAGGCCTGCGCCAGCTGTCTTCTAAATACTTTTTTTAATGAATCACTTTGACCAAACTCATTGGGCCCTGGTGTATCTAATATGGACAACTTACCATGTTCTGAATCATCATTATTTTTAAGATGAAAAAACTCGACCTCAATTCGAGGTAAAGAGTCAATCGCTTCATACTCTTCACAAGGTGGTGGGATAGAAAGTTCTTTAGCCGCCCGCATAAGATCATTTAGCGTATGTAAAAAATAAAAAATTTCTTCTTGTCCAGTATATTTTTTATTAATTGTTAGACTTCCTGCCTGATCTAGCTTTTCTACCAAAGCTTTACCATCATCACTACCAAGAAAAGCATAACCACTACTAATATCTTTGGTTTTTAATGCCTTTGAAATCTGCTTACTTAATTCAACAAGTGGTTTGGGGTGGGTGAATGTTAAAACTGGAGTTACACAACCCTTTTTATGAGTAACCAGCGTTGGTAGTGCTGTCATAGGCAATGCTCTATTGGGTAAAATTTCTTGACCCACTATTGCATTGATCGTTGTTGATTTACCCGACTTCATAGTACCAACGACGGCTACGACCATTTCCATATTATTAGCCTTTTGGCTTTCATTTTTTACTGTTGCTGCTAAACCGCTCAGATGCTCAGGTTCTAATGTTTGTTTTTGACTATTTGAATCATTATCTGACACTACATTACTAGACTGAAGTTCACGCATTATTTCTTGTGTATTATTGAGTAAACGTAGTGTTTCTTGCTGGATATTAAGAATATTTGTTGAATGCATTTTCTTTCCCGAAAAATGTTGAATTAATATGATAATGTATGTGCATAAACAGTGTAATTTAGCTATTTATAGGGATATGATTCTAATTGTAGAATCTGCCCCAAAGATGGTAATGAATGTCATTTAAAACCTAACATTTAGCATAAGGCAAAATTGTCCAACTATTCGGTATTGCTAATGTATTCAGGTACGGCTAACAAGACATTAGTAATACCGGTCAATTTAATCGAACAACCCTATTACAGGCATATTCTGCCAACCCTTAATACATCGCAATACAATAATAAAAAAAGAGTATAACTAAAGATAAATGTTATTTATATACGTAAAAACAACTGGTCAATCAATTCAATAAAAATAAACATACATCGAAGGGATAAGGTGAATTGAGCTTGCTCAATAGAGAAGACTCTGGAGTAAAGAATAGCCTATCTGTTAACCGACTTTTAACGGCCTTTGTTTCCCTAAAAAACAGGGGGGTTAAATAAGTGGTCAGTGTCAACTTATTTAACACGTCATCCTCTGGCTTGACCAGGGGATCTCCAAAGGCTGTGTGAGACTATCGGATCAAGTCCGATAATGCCGGTGTGATGGTTAAAAAAAAATGAATTAAGGAAAATTTTTCCTTTGCACTTTTTTTCCCCCCCCAGTAGTTTAAAATACTCCTCTCATTTTCATTGAAC
>WFQD01000304.1 GCA_015487265.1 Sulfurimonas sp.
ATAGAGGATGATGAACATGAGGATTTGAGACAGTATATCACAGATGGTGATATGTGGTTGAACTATATGCCATAATTGATAACTTGAAATCTGGAGGGATAAGATGAATAAAATAACAATAAATCTAAAATATGAAGTTTGTATAGTTTACAACTTCAGAACGGCATAAAAGATGTTTAAAATACTAATAAAAGAGTGCGAGCCAACCAGAGGCTCAAAACATAGTGCTTGTGTTGATCTGTATGCAAGTGAAGATATAGTTATAGGTTCAGGTGAGACAAAACTTGTTGGACTTGGTGTTGCAATTGATTTGAATACCCTATATAGAAATTGGTATAGAGGTGAAGAATCAGGAGCTTGGAGAGATTTCCTAAACTCTCATTACTTAGCACTTCACCCGCGAAGCAGCCTAAGAGCCAAAGGGCTTATATCCAATACAGGCATTATTGATTTAGACTATGCGGACGAAATTAAGATTATTATCCATAATCCTATTTTAGGTAGATATGAAAATGATGATAACGGAAATGGTTTTTTTGATGATGTTTATGCAAAGGAATTTAAAATCAAAAAAGGCGATCGCATAGCTCAAATAACACTACTTGAACACAAAAGCCATCTCTTTGGTATAGAAACAGAAGATGAGCGAAACGGTGGTTTTGGAAGCACCAGAGAGAAGTAAGCAATAAATGATTAATTGGAGACTAAAAAATGGGAGTTTTTGAAGATACAAAAAACGCAATAACACACAGTAACGACAGCTATGGACATATCCACACCAACAAAGATAATACCCAGTCATTACTAAGGGCAAAAGAGGAGCTTGAAGCTATGCTCCAAAAGCAAAAGCAAAAAGAACCGTTTGAGACTGGCGATTTTGTTGCAGACCTTGAGAGATGGAGAGATTTATTTATTGCTCATAGAAAGCGTCGAAATATCACCGAATCATCATTACTTCTCATAGATAGAACGCTGGTGTACTTTATTGATTTTGTAAAAAAAGAGGGGATAGATATATCCCTTAGAGAAATAGATGGGAGGTATTATGATATGTTTATTGAACACCTTAGCCTGAAAGCAAAAAGCAAAGGAAAAAAGGTGCGTGATGATGGCTTTTTTATCTCTAAAAGTACAAGAATTTTGCATAAAAAGCACCTTATAGCTTTTTTTAAATACATCTCCATAAAAAATGCTGATGATTTCAAAATATATTTTCTCGACTAAGAATAACTATGCAATTACAAACTGATGATTTCATAAAAGACCTTGAGAGATGGAGAGATGCTTATCTTGGGTGGATGAACACTCAAGATTACTCAAAAAACACATTGGACCTCTATGGCAGAACGATTAATCAATTTATAGAATACTCATTGTCGTATCAAGATGAGATGCTGCTGATGGATATACGCTCAAACTATTTTGCTGGTTTTATAAACTATCTTGAAGAGGAAGCAAGACTTAAAGGAAGAAAACAAAACAGAGCTGGCAAGTACCTTGCGAAATCCACCAAAGATGCTTACATGAAAGCAATAAAAGGTTACTTTACTTACATTACAGACAATAATGATGAACTCTATACATTTGATAGATACTTCAGAAATATCAAACAAAGGGATCGATCCAAACAGGAAGAGAAGATGAAGTACCTCACAGAAGATGAGGTTGAGAAGCTATTAAATACCCTTGAGAGAGCAAAAGCAAAAAAAGGGGATTATAACTCTTATCGAAACTCTTTGCTTGTTAAGTTGATGCTTTATGGAGGGCTTAGAATTAGTGAAGCTTTATCTATAAGACTAGAGGATTTTGAAGTAGGGCAGGATAAAGATATGTACCATATTAATGTTTACGGTAAAGGTGGTAAGTATCAAACAGCATACATCGCTAAAACAACAATAGATAGTGAACTTGAATATTTTAGAGAGGTTGAAAAATTACAAGGCGATGATATTGTAATGCGTACAAAAAACGCTACGCAGCTTGATAGAGTGAGTGCATCAACCATAGTCAATAGAATTTACACACAAGCTGGTATCGCAAAAAAAGGATTGCATATATTAAGACATACATTAGCGATGCGACTCACACAAAGAGATGTCAATCCTATTGTTATAAAAAAGATATTAAGACACTCTAATATCGCCACAACAACCGTTTATGCAAAAGCCACAAACAAATCCGTTGCGGATGCTTTGATATCCAAATAGCTATCTGTGTTTATTTGACAACAATATTTTTTTTTGCTAACATTTTAATAGTTTTATTTATTTATGCAATCAACAATCCTCTTATCCTTGAGGACTCTTACTCCAGAGGTTGAGAACATTAGATTATCACTAGAATAATCTTAAATTGGAGATGTCTTTTCGGTAAACTTCAATGCCGAAGTAAAACCCCTCTAACTGCGGGGAAGATAACCCTACACTTGTAGGACCTAAAGCTATTGCTACTAACTCACGCTGGAAAGCAGCGTCAGGGCGAACGGTAACGCGTTGGGTGGTTTATTTGTTGAATAATCCTTTCTTGTGTGTATATTCCAATGATATAAAATAACAGAGCTACGGCTAGAGCTGCTCTCTACTTTAACTCACAAATAAATCCCCTTTATCGATATAGTAACAACGCAATAGATGATAAAAATACTCTTTTTTGAAATGGATAATCCGCAGCGAAGTACCTAAGTATAAAATTCTAATCTTTTATATATGGTATGTGTTCAACGACTATCGAAAGCTAAAGCACAATGTGCTAAATAACACCCTTATGATAAACAGGGTGGTCTGTTGTGAAACAAACAGATTAAAGCGAGTAGAGTAGGTTGTAAGCAAAGATTCAT
>WFQD01000305.1 GCA_015487265.1 Sulfurimonas sp.
ATATCAAATGGGGATTTGAAAGTAGGTTAAAGCAGCATAGGATTAATAAAAGCTTTTAATGAATTATATCAAATGGGGATTTGAAAGTAAATTTTAATTTAGGTATAATAAATTATGTTCAAAGAATTGTATGAAAAAAATGTATCTACTGTTGCTAAATCTGATTATGATGCCTTGTATGAAGAACATCAAAAAACATTGAAAGCTGCTCTGAAAATAGAGCGGCGTTTACATAAAATCATGAAAATGAGTGATAGAATACTATTTGAAAAACTAGATGCTAATGAGAAGTATGCAAAACAAGTGAAAAGATACAGCTACATCATAAAACAGGGTGATTCTCAGGGGAAGGCACTGCTGAAAACTACTTATGACTTAGAAGAACTCTTAAAGATAGAACTTGAAAATGAACGGCTTTTGATGCAAGAGATAGAAGAGACACAAAAAGAGGTCGTTTTTACTATGGGTGCCATCGGTGAGAGTCGCTCAAAAGAGACGGCAAATCATGTCAAACGTGTTGCCGAGTACTCAAAACTTTTTGCTTTGTATTATGGTTTGGACGAACAAGAAGCAGAGCTACTCAAGCAGGCAAGCCCTATGCACGATATAGGAAAAATAGCCATTCCTGATGCGATTTTAAATAAGCCTGCTGCATTAACAGCTGATGAGTTTGAGGTTATGAAAGAGCATGCACAGATTGGCTATGAAATGCTCAAACACTCTACAAGACCTTTGATGAAAGCAGCTGCAATAGTCGCACATGAGCATCATGAACGTTTTGATGGTAGAGGCTATCCTCGAGGACTTAAAGGGTATGAAATACATATATATGGTCGCATTACAGCGATTGCAGATGTTTTTGACGCCTTAGGCAGTAAACGTGTTTATAAAAATGCTTGGAAGGATGAAGATATTTTTCCTTACATTCAAGAGCGAGCAGAGACACAGTTTGATCCTAAACTTGTTGAGATATTTTTTGAACATTTAGAGGAGTTTGTAGCTATTCGTGATGCCTTGAAAGATGAGTTTTATTGATAAAATAAACAGCTAACATACTTAAAAATCCACCCACTATTATATGCAATTGAAGTGCTTCACCCAAAAAGAGCCAAGCACTCAAAAGTGCAAATACAGGGACTAGAAACATAAAAGAGCTTGTTTTTTCACTGCCGAGTTTACCACTCGCCATAAAAAAGATGGTTGTTGCGAGGGTTTGTCCTAAAATGGCAAGGTAGAGCAGGGCTATCCAAAACTCTTTTCCTTGTGCAAATACCGCACCCAAATTTGCATCAAATGCATAAAAAAATGCCACAACTGTTGCCACCACTGAGATATAAAAACTATAGTGAATCGGGTGCAAATGTTTATGGGCACGTTGTGCGAGAATGGTTACCCCTGCCCAGAGTATGGCACAGAGCAAAAAGTAGCCATTGGAACCATTGAAAAAAAGTGAGAGGTCGTTGAGTTGTAAAATGATACTGCCACCAAGTAGCCCAAGAAAAAGACCAACATACTGCATCTTTGAGACCTTTTTTCTAAAAAAAAGTACCATGAGTAAAAAGGTCATTAGTGGTGAAAGTGATGTGATGATAACACTTCCCGCTCCTGCAAAGCCATATTTTACTCCAAGAAAAGAACTGACCATAAATGCGATGTTTAAAACAGAACTACTCAGAATATATTTCAGAGAATGCACATCAACTTTGAGTGGTTTTTTGAGCCAATACAACACAGGTAAAAACGCAAGTGACATGATAAAAAAACGCCAAAAAATGATGGTTTCCATGGGGAGATTGTAGGTAAGGATTTTGAGTGCTGTCCAGCCACCACCCCATAGAAGCATGGCAAGAGTAAGCAAGTAGGAGTAAAGCTTGTGCTCTTTTGTCAAATTTTTTCCAAATCAATATGACCGCTTGTCTCAGTAGCAAGAGCATCCATCAAGGCAAAAAGTTGTGCACTTGCATCTTCAGAAGTGTGAAAGTTTTGAATGATTTTTTCTTTATTATCTATCAGCGCTTGTTGTCCTTGTGATACATACTGAATATTCTCTAAAATAGCTTCATGAAAAGTCTCATGTAGTGGTGCAATCTGTGGAAATATTTTACTGTTTTTGAACATCTCTATGGCTTTAGTATCGTGCCATTTTCCAAATTCACAACTGTGGTGATTACTGTGTAAGAGTGCCTCTTTGATATGTCCATTTGTGACAGCGGTATAAGCTTCAGATTTAAAAATGATGTGTTGGATTTTATAGATAGTCATGAGTAAATCAATGGTGTTTTTGTTTGCATTGAGTGAGTTTGTTTCTAGGGTATGTGTAAAAGTATCGATAGTATGAGAAAATGCCTCCATTGTATCATTACTTTGTGTGGCAATATCATTCATATTTTCAGAGTTTTGCGAAATATTGTTTGATTCTTGTTTGAGTGTTTGGATAGTAATAGAAATTTCACTTGTGGCTTTTTGTGTTCGTTCTGCAAGTTTACGTACTTCATCGGCAACCACGGCAAAGCCTCGCCCATGTTCTCCTGCTCGGGCTGCTTCTATAGCTGCATTTAAAGCTAAAAGGTTGGTTTGATCAGCAATATCTTTAATAAGATCAACAACAGAGCTTATTTGTGTGACATTTTCATCTAAAGCACTCACCGCTGAAGAAGTCCCAGAAATAAGTTCATAAAGTTCATTCATTTTCTGTGTAGAACTTGTGACTGACTCATTGGTTTGTGTTGAGAGTTTGGCAGTATTTTTTGTACTAATGGCGACATCTTTAATATCATCGCTTACATGAATAATATTTTGCATAATTAAATCAAGGTTACCTTTGACCCCACCATTTTTTGAAGATAGTTCCTTACTAAACATTCCAGAGAGTTGGAATTTTGCATTCTCTTTCATGACTTCAAGTGTTTTGGCAACGGCAATGGCAGAATCTTTAAATTCGCCATGCAGACCTGCACTAAACATTGTTCGAGTTGTATCGCCATCAGTCACAGCTTGAATACTGTTACGGGACTCTCTGAGAGTCACTTCCGTTTGATCGAGCATATCGTTGATAGCTTCTGCGAGTTGTCCTGCTTTTGAGTTGATGTCTTCATAATGGACACGGCTTGTGAGTTTGCCTTGTGCAACTTCTTTTGCAACCGCAATAATATCATCGAGAACCTTGTCCTCTTTTGCATTTGATTTGGTAAAAAATGACATAGGCTTTCCTTAACTTTTTTGAAGATTCATGACAAGGTCATTGTAAGTGGTGTTGTGCTCTTTTAAAAACACAGCTAAAAGATCATTAGAAGCTTTCATCCCACCTTTTTTTTCTGCATCCACTAAGAGTTTGTAGACAGGTACTATTGCCTCAAGGGCTGCCTTACTTGGTTTACGACGAAAAGAGGAGTAGCCTATAATGTTCCCTCGTGTGTCATAATCAGCGGTGATGTAAGCAAAAACCCAGTAAAAACCCCCATCTTTTTTGAGATTTTTCACAAAACCAAAAAACTCCTTCCCATTTTTTATCAAATCCCAAGCGAGCGCAAACGCAACTGCTGGCATATCAGGGTGGCGAATGAGATTGTGATTGGCTCCGATGAGTTCTTCTTTGGTGTAGCCGGACATCTCTATAAAGATTTGGTTACAGTAGGTGATATAGCCTTTTGTATCTGTTTTAGAGACAATAAAATCATTTTCACTCATTACTTTTTCATTCTGAGTAATATGTTTTGGGGCATCATTTTTACTGAGTCTTTTCATGCTGTACTCTCTTTTCAGTTTATATTATTGTAACATAATTAGCTTCTTTTTTTCTCAAACTCATCGATGATTTTTGTGACAATTAAATCTGAAGTGACATTGAGAGATGTACGGCACATATCCAGAATTCTATCGACTGCGACGATGAGTGCCATATACTCAACAGGGAGTCCGATTTGGTTGAGGATGACGACCATCATGACAAGTGAAGCACTTGGAAGGGCGGCAACACCAACACTTAGGGCAACTACAGTAACACCTAAGAGAACTTGATCGCCAAAACTGAGTGTGACGCCTGCAAGGTTGGCGATGTAGAGAACGGCTACACTTAAGTAGGCTGCAGTTCCGTCCATAGAAACCGTAGCACCAAGCGGGAGAACAAAAGAAGCATTTTTCTTATCGACTCCGCCTATCTCTTCAACGACTCGCATACTTACAGGAAGTGTCGCAGCAGAAGAAGCGGTGGAAAATGCCATGATAGGGGCTTCTCTTACGGCTGAGAGGTACTTGTAGGGATGTACTTTTGTAAAGAGTCTTAAAACGGTAGGCAGTGTGATAATTGCATGAAAAAGGATGACCCCCACAACTACTAAGATATACTTATAGAGTCCAAAAACAACCTCTATGCCTTGCTCTGCAATCACATAGGAGATGAGTGAAAAAACCCCTAGGGGTGTCATCAAGATGACCCACTCTGCCATTTTTAACATCGCTTCACTCATAGAAGTAAAAAGATGCACAAGGGGTGCTTGTTGTGTTTTTGAGAGGTACAAAGAGGCAATCCCAAAGAGGATAGCAAAGACTATAATCTGCATCATAGACCCGCTACTGAGGGCATGAAAGATGTTGGTAGGGATAAAACTTAAAATCATACTCTCAAAGGAAAAAGGAGTAATAGTTGTTGCTTTGGCAAACTCTAAGCCCGCACTACTTACATGCTCTCCGATGGAGAGAATATTCATAGCTGCAATGGCGGTTAAAACTGCGAGGGCTGTTGTGAGGATGTAGAGTCCTATAGTTTTTGCTCCCATGCGTTTGAGATGTTCAACCGAACCTAGCCCTAAAATAGCCACAAAAATACTTGAAAAAACTAAAGGTACAACAAGCATTTTTAAAAAGTAAACAAAGGCAGTTCCTATGACTTTTTGTTCTAAGGCAAGTTGGGGAAAATAAATCCCAAACAATGCCCCTAAAATAATGCCAAGTATGACGAGTGTGTTGGTGGTGGAGTATTTTTTAATTGTTGTAATCATAAGAGAAGTTTAAGTACCTATCCAGAAATAAAACCAAGTAACAGCGAAAAGAAAAAGGTATAGATACAAGGCAGATTTTTGAAATCCTAGCCATAGCTAAGATGAGAAAATCTAACGAAGTAGGTGTGCCTTTTTCTTTTCGCCCGTAGGGAGGTTTACAATGATACCAATTAC
>WFQD01000306.1 GCA_015487265.1 Sulfurimonas sp.
TGCAGACTTTAGTTGTTCTACAAGGAGTTCATTTTCCCCTAAAGTAAGGTTATACCTATAATAATCATATGTTTTTTGCTTTGCAACTTTTTCAGATTGCTGCTCTTCTTTTATATTATTATGTTTATCAATTTTCACTAAATATTTTGCGAGTTCTGCCTTGTCTTCTTCCCGTGTTCTCTCCGCAGCAATGATTTTTCGGAGCATAATCTGAATATTTTCATCTGTAAAATAATCTCTTACAAATTGATCGAGCTTCTCTTTTGAACCCATGTAAGCGGACTCTTCTGGATATTTGTATTTAAAAGTTTCATATTCATTCAAGTACAATTTTTTGTTAGAAATATCAAAACGCACAATCATAAAACTTCTATTCATAAAAGGCATGAAAGAGATAAGTCTATTTTTTATTTTCTCTTGTTCTTGCTCTCTTTTTCTCTCATTAAAAGAGAGGGGGTCATCCTCGTTTTGCAGGTCCATAAACCAGTGAACAAGCATAAACTGGTCTTTTCTGAGTGTTGAAAGCCTGATTTCCATCTGTTTTATTTTTCCTTTAGTATGTTTAACATAATTATATACTCTTTTCATACTTTTTCAAAGCAAAGAGAGATAAAATTAAATTTTAATCCTTTTTAGTGTATTCTTTCACTAATACTTAATTTATATATTACTACAAGGCATTTCAATGAAAAATGTGAGCATAATAGTCCTCGATTTTGGTTCTCAGTATACACAGCTGATAGCACGTCGTCTTCGTGAAGACAAAATATACTGTGAAATACTCCCTTATCATACATCTGTTGCAGATATTCAAGCAAAAAACCCTCAAGGAATCATCCTCTCTGGAGGCCCTTCTTCTGTTTACAATGAAAATGCTTATGAGGTAGATAAAGCTGTGTATGATTTAGGCTTACCTATCCTTGGAGTTTGCTATGGTATGCAAAGAATTGCTGTGGATTTTGGCGGGAGTGTTATTCGCTCTGACCACCACGAATATGGTAAGGCAGAGCTTAAAATTGAAACAGATTCCCCGCTTTTAGATGACTGTGATGATGGGCGCATTGTCTGGATGAGTCACTCTGATAGAGTCGATGTCCTGCCTGAAGGTTTTGCACCTATTGCTACCTCTGCAAACTCTCCGTATGCAGCAATTGCAAATGAAGAAAAACGTGTCTATGCAATGCAGTTTCACCCTGAAGTACAACACTCAGAAGAGGGTTACTTGATGCTTCGTAACTTTGCAAAAAAGATTTGTGGTGTCACTGAAAAATGGAAAATGGAACATTTCTTAAAACAACAAATTGAGCTTATCCGTGAAAAAGTTGGCGATGGCAAAGTCCTCTGTGGGCTGAGCGGTGGGGTTGATAGCTCTGTTGTTGCTGCGATGCTTTATGAAGCGATAGGTGATCAACTCATCCCCGTTTTTGTAGATAATGGACTCTTACGTAAAGGCGAACGCCAGCAAGTTGAAGAGGTTTTTAAAGTAAATCTTAAAGCACCACTTGTTACAGTTGATGCGGTTGATAACTTTTTAGGCAAACTCGCAGGTGTTTCAGACCCTGAGCAAAAACGCAAGATCATTGGACATACTTTTATAGAAGAGTTTGAAAAAGAAGCAAAAAAACATGATGGTATCAAGTTTTTAGCCCAAGGCACACTCTATCCTGATGTGATTGAGTCTATTTCAGTCAATGGACCTTCAGAAGTGATTAAATCACACCACAATGTTGGGGGCTTACCTGATTGGATGGATTTTGAGCTGATTGAACCACTTCGAGAACTTTTTAAAGATGAAGTACGTAAAATTGGTTTAGAATTAGGACTTCCTGAGAGTATGATTAACCGTCACCCTTTCCCTGGACCAGGACTTGCCATTAGAATTATGGGCGATGTAAATGTGCCTGATTTAGATTTACTTCGTGAAGCCGATGTTATTTTACTCGATGAACTTAAAGCGAGTGGGTACTACACAAAAACATGGCAAGCCTTTGCTGTACTTTTAAATGTCAAATCAGTCGGTGTTATGGGTGATAACCGTACTTACGACAACACAGTCGCTATTCGTGTTGTCGAAGCTGTCGATGGCATGACCGCTACATTTGCACACCTGCCACATGATTTACTCGAGCGAATTTCTCGTAGAATTATCAATGAAGTTGATGGTATTAACAGAGTTGTTTATGATATTTCAAGCAAACCACCAGCAACGATTGAGTGGGAATAAAGATATTTATCTTTTTTCCACCTCTTCGCACCCTGATGCTATCAGTATTCCCTCTTTAGAGATAGATTTTCTTCAACCAAAAATTGATTTTTCTGTTTACGAATACCTCCTTATTACTTCAAAACAGGCACTCAAAGCTTTAGAAAACTATGACAAGCAAAGCTACATACACAAAAAGCTGTTTTGTATCTCACAAGCAACTGCAAACGCAGCGAAGGCAATGGGCTTAGAAGTCATCGCTACAGCCAAAGGCTATGGAGACACACTCACAGAGATTATAAAGCAGTACCCAAAAACAACTCGCTTTTTGTATCTGCGAGGGGAAGTTGTGGCTTCTGATTTTGTGCAAACATGCAAAAATACGGGTTACCATATAGATGAGGCTATTGTTTACAAAAGTGTATGTGCGAAAGTACTTCTTGAGAGCAGCTTCAAAGAGAAAAGTATTTTTATCTTTACTTCGCCCTCAGCAGTGAAATGTTTTTTGCAAAATCATACCTTTACACAAGACTCTTTGAACATAGTAATAGGCAAAACCACAGCAAAAAGCCTTCCAGAGGGAATTTCCTATGCTGTTGCTCCTGAGCCTACTATTGATGCATGTATTGCACTTGCCAAAACTTATCAAGCTGGCTAAAATTAAATCAAGTATCTTTTTTGTATAATACATTCATAGTCTGATTTGTTCGATTAATCGCACATATGAGGGTTCTACATATTCAAATTGTGAACCAGTAGAGTTGTTGTGTGTCGGTGCTATCATTTGAGATACGTTCACTCTGTCGAGATAGTGTCGCCGTTAAATAACTCTCTCTTCACCCAAATTCGGCTTTTAGAACCAAGCCAAATGCGAAGCGGCATATCGGGCTATTTTAAGACATCTTTTAGACATCTATTGAGTATATTTTTGTATGCTTTATAGATTTTTAAGCAATTGGAGAAAATATATGAAGATTTTGATTTTAGGAAGTGGTGGACGTGAGTACTCTATTGCTCGAGCAATTAAAAATGAGCAAGAAGAGCATGAGCTTTTTTTTCAACCTGGAAATGGAGCGACACACCAGTTAGGAACGAATCTCAATATTAAAGATTATCACGACTTAGCTGCGTTTGCAGAAGAGAATGCGATTGAGCTTACAATAGTTGGACCTGAAGCCCCTTTAGTGGATGGTGTTGTTGATATTTTTAAAGCCAAAGGGCTGACTATTTTTGGACCAAGTAAAGAAGCTGCACAACTTGAAGGCTCAAAAGTCTATATGAAAAACTTCTTAGCAAAATACAACATTCCAACAGCTCGCTACATTGAAACAGCTTCTATAGAAGATGCTTTTAAATTTACCGACACCCTCCAAGCCCCTATCGTCGTCAAAGCAGATGGACTGTGTGGTGGAAAAGGTGTGATTATCGCACAAAGCCACGACGAAGCCAAAATCGCTATCTCAGAGATGCTCAGTGGAAAATCTTTTGGAGACGCGGGACTCAAAGTCATTGTAGAAGAGTTTTTAGATGGCTATGAGCTTTCTATGTTTGCTGTATGTGATGGGCAAGACTACATTTTACTCCCAGCCGCACAAGACCACAAACGCCTTTTAAACAACGATGAAGGTCCAAATACAGGAGGCATGGGTGCCTATGCTCCAACACCACTTGTTGATGAAGCCCTCTACCAAAAGGTAAGAGAACGCATCATCCGCCCGACACTTGATGGGATGCAAAAAGAGGGAGCCCCTTTTGAAGGTGTTCTTTTTATAGGAATTATGGTTGTCAATGGAGAGCCAATTACCTTAGAATTTAATGTGCGTTTTGGAGATCCCGAGTGTGAAATTTTAATGCCACTAATGACATCAAGTGTGAGCGATATGTTTTTAAAAGCAGCAACAAACAGACTCGCTGAAATTAAAGTCGAGTTTTCTTCACAACATGCTGTGGGTGTTGTCATGGCGAGTGAAAACTACCCGTATAGTAGTTCTACACCTGCTGAAATCATTCTTGATGATGTCAAGCATGAAGACATTCAAAATAACACCCATATCTCTTTTGCTGGAGTAAGTCTTGAAGATAGTGTCTTATATGCAACTGGCGGGCGGGTTTTAGTCTGTGTAGGACTCGGCGACACAATCAAACAAGCACGCGACCGTGCCTATTTACGCTGTGGACAAGTCCATTTTGCAGGCAAAAAACTCCGCACAGACATTGCTTACCAAGCACTATAGGATTTGGATTGGACGAAAAAATAGAAACTATTTTACATAGAGAGCATCTCACCCTTGCTTCCATCCCCAAACGCAGTCTTGCGTTTTTTATTGATGAGACTTTGCTCTCTTTCTTACTCATTATTGCCCTGTGGGACTCCTTTATGAGTGCACAAAACATGAATGAGATGATTAATATCACCAACAACTTTCTTTTAGAGTATATGTTCTTAAAAATTGTCTATCAAGCTTTTTTTACCATGCAATATGGTGCAACAATTGGGAAACTCTTAGTAAAAATACGGGTCATAGAAATCAAAACACTCGCAAACCCAAATGTACTCTCCTCCTTAAATCGTGCTATTTTTCGTGTTATCAGTGAAATGTTTTTTTACCTTGGATTTTTATGGGGTATTCTCCAACCCTCAAAACAAACACTCCACGACAAAACAGCGAGGACATTAGTAGTCAATGCATAAAATACTCCTCCTACTCTTTGCTTTCACACTCTCTCTTTTTGCGCAAGATAAGGTAGAAATCTATGCAACCTCCATGCAAACACAAGATAATATTGTCAAAGCAAATGATGGGGTGAGTGTTGTTTATAAAGATTATTTTTTGACTGCAAAAAAAGCGACCTACAATCGCAAAAGTGGCGATCTTGAGCTTTTTGGGGATGTGACTGTCAATAACAAAGGAAAATCAAAAATTTTAGGCTCTTATGCACGACTCAATGTCGCAAAAAAAGAGAAGTTTTTTAAACCCTTTTATATGCTTGACCTTTCCTCTAAAGTCTGGATGAGTGCCGATGATGGCAAGATGCTCTCTCAAGACCTTGAAATTAAATCAGGAGTTGTGAGTGGTTGTAACCCTTTAGACCCTTTGTGGACAATGGAGTTTAGTTCATCTGATTATAATGCAGACTCAAAATGGCTCAATCTCTACAATATGCGTCTCTACATCTCCGATATTCCTGTTTTTTATACCCCGTGGTTTGGATACTCACTCGATACCACTCGAAGAACAGGACTCTTAAAACCCTCTTTTGGACTCTCCTCAACAGAGGGTTTCTTTTATGAACAACCAATCTATATAGCAGAGCAAAATTGGTGGGATTTAGAAATTGATCCACAAACTCGAACAACACGAGGAAGTGGTCTTTATTCAACATTTCGCTTTGTAGATTCGGCTGTCTCACAAGGGAAATTGAAAGTAGGATACTTTAAGGAAAAAAATGACTACTTTTTGGCAAATAACCTCGTGAATGATTCCCATTTTGGATTTAACTTCAATTATAACAATAGTGATGTTTTAAACCAATGGTTCCATCTTGATTTAGCAGGACAATCTGGACTTTATATGGATATTAGCAACATGAATGATGTTGATTATATTAATCTGCAATCAAACCAGTCTATTAACCAATCAACAGCAACACAGATCCTCTCAAGAATCAATATTTTTTATAACACAGATGATTACTATCTTGGTGGCTACTTCAAGCAGTACAAAGATTTAACCCTTGAAAACAATGACAACACCCTGCAACAACTCCCAACTTTGCAGTACCATAACTACCTCGATACCTTCTTTAAAGACCATCTTTTTTACTCTTTAGATGTAAAAAGTCATAATATTCAAAGAAAAATCAACAAAAAAGTCGTCCAAACCGATATTAATCTCCCTGTAACACTCCAGACAAATCTTTTTGATGAGTTTTTAAATCTCTCTTATACTGCGAATCTTTATATGCAAGATTCACGATTTAGTGGTCATGAGTATGACCCTACACTCCATACCAAGTACAATAATGGCTATACGATTAAAAACTATCATACACTGAGTGCTTCTACACAACTCACAAAAGCTTATGAAGATGTTACCCATGTCATTGACTTTAGTCTTACGTACACACAAAACAGTTTTGAATCAAAACATGGCTTTTATGCAGATAACAAAGATTTTTGTTCTAATCCTGCCAATGCAAACACCCCTGAGTGTGAGTTCTACAATGTAACTGATGTCAAAAATGCCACACAACTCAATTTTATACAGTATCTTTATGATAGCAATGGTACACAAATTTTTTACCATAAACTCTCACAACATATTTTAGCCAATAGTTCAAAAGATAAATATGGTGATTTAGAAAACGAACTTGAGTACCGTATTAGCGACTCTTTAAGTTACTATAATGATCTTTTTTATAACTATAACCATGGGCTCTTTTCAAAAACAATGAATCAAATTCGATACAATGAAGATAAAATAAGTGTGGCACTTTCACATCTCTATAAAGATAGTTTTTTAGAAGCAACACCAACAACTCCTCGTTATACAAGCTACCTCACATCAGATATAACATATAACTACTCCAAACACTATGTCTATAATGCATCCTATAACTACGATATAGAGTTGAAACAAAAGAAAAAATTACAATTTGGATTTCTCTACAAAAAAAGATGCTGGGAATTTGGCTTGCAGTATGCTGAAAACAACAGACCTGTCTTAACAAACGGAGGCATCAACTCTGTATATGATAAATATATCTACTTTACCATAGTCCTTAAACCCTTTATGCAGGCGAATACAAACTCTTCTGCACTTGCATATAAGCTCCCAAGTAATGGGCAATAGGGGAGATTGAATGCCACATTATAAAAATATTCTTCAAAACCGTCAAGATGCTGCAGAACAACTCCACGATGTCATTCCTATGCAAAAACTCAAAGAGGAAGCATGGAACCTTATTGGGGTTTCTAAGGGTGGTCTTGATTTATGCCATAGAATCAGAGGGAAACTCAAAAATAACATTGACTTTCTCTTTAGTGAAGCGATTATGGCGCCAAACAATCCAGAGTGTGAAGTAGCACGAGTGAGTGAACATGAAGAAATTGTGCTCAATGAGAGTTTAATCCATGCTTTTGAGATACAATACGATTATATTTATGGCGAAGCCCATAGAAAACATGAAGAGGACATTTTAAGTTATGTCTACCAGTATAGAAAAGGACGCCACTTTCCCTCCATGAAAGACAAAGTTGTTTTACTTGTAGATGAAGGGAGTGAAACGGGTTCCAAATTTATGACCGCACTCAAAACAGTACTCGGAATGCAGCCAAAGGCTGTTTATATTGCCGTCGCTGTTTTACCGAGTGATGTTGTAGAGATTTTAGAACCCTATGTAGATAATATCTATTTTCTTCACGAAATAGATGATTATGTAGAAACATCACTTTATTACAAAGAGTTTGAAGATATAAAAGAAGAAACAATAGAAAAATTACTTGAGGAATCAAAATGAAATATGATGTAAATTTAGCATTAAACAACAAAGAAGAAGCATACTCTTTTGGGGATGTAGCAAAACAAGCCAATGGAAGTGCATGGCTTAAATCTGGCAAGAGTGTTATTTTAGCAACTGTTGTGATCGATGAAACAGAGATAGTCAAAGATGACTTTTTACCCCTTACTGTACAATACATTGAGAAAACCTATGCCGCAGGGAAAATTCCGGGTGGCTTTTTTAAACGCGAAACAAAGCCAAGTGACTTTGAAACATTGACTTCTCGTATTGTAGACCGTTCCTTGCGACCGCTCTTTCCAAAAGGTTTTGGGCATCCAACACAAATTACCATTATGGTTTTTAGTGCTGATAGCGAATCAGACCTCCAAGTTTTAGCATTAAACGCAGCCTCAGCTGCTCTTTTTACTTCAGACATCGACATTAACACTTCCGTATCTGCAATCCGTGCAGCAAAAGTGGACGGGGAACTTGTTCTCAACCCAACACTCTCACAAATGAAAAATGCAACACTTGATTTGTACCTCTCTGGAACAAAAGATGACCTTCTGATGATAGAGATGCGCACCTTTGGAAGTGAAAAAGTAGTCATGACTGATATGGTAGTAGACCCAATGTTAGACCCTACTCTCGGTGCTACAATGCTACAATCACACAGTTCTAATGCTATAGCAGAAGATGAACTCATCGAAGTATTTGAACAGACACAAAAAGCACTCTTTGCAGCAAATGCAGCGTATGAAGCATCGTTTGAAGCTTTGAAAAAACCAATAAAACCTCTTGATTTAAAAGCACACACCATAAATGAAGCTATGCGAACATATGTCAAAGAAAATCATATGCAAGATATAGCCCAAGCAATGCAACAAATGGCAAAATCTGAGCGTTCCACTGCACTGAGACAACTGAGAAAAAAAATCCTCTCTATAAAAGAAGAGTGGAATGATGTTGCCCTTGAAGTAGAACTCAAAGATGCCATTGACAGTGTCAAACGCGAAGAGGTTCGTACACAAATTCTTGAAAAACAGGTACGTGCAGATGGTCGTGCACTCACACAAGTCCGCCCTATCAGCATAGATACAAATGTATTGCCAAATGCCCATGCTTCTTGCCTCTTTACTCGTGGACAAACACAGGCACTTGTTGTACTTACCATGGGTGGACCAAAAGATGCACAGATGTTTGAGTCTCTCACAGATACAGCAACACAAAATGAAAATTTTATGGTACATTACAATTTCCCTGGTTTTTCTGTAGGAGAAGCAAGCCCAGTAATGGGAACAAAACGCAGAGAACTTGGGCATGGGAACTTAGCAAAACGTGCACTTGAACCGACACTCAATCTTGATGGACAAACCGTGCGTTTAGTCTCTGAAATTTTAGAATCCAATGGTTCTTCTTCTATGGCAACGGTATGTGGTGGCTATATGGCACTCAAAGCTGCAGACATTGATACAAGTGATACTATCGCTGGAATTGCGATGGGAATGGTAAGTGAAGGTGACAAATATGCCATCCTTTCAGATATTATGGGGCTAGAAGACCACGATGGTGATATGGACTTTAAAGTAACAGGTTCTAAAGAGGGCATTACTGCAATGCAAATGGACATTAAACTCGGAGGCATCTCTTTGGATGTTCTCAAAGAAGCACTTTACCAAGCAAAAGAGGGTCGTTCCCATATTATCGACATTATGCTTGAGGCTGAGAGTCAAATAGAATTTAATGATGGTGTTTTACCCGCAACTGATATTTTTCACATAGACCCAAGTTTTATTGGTGAAATCATCGGGCAAGCAGGAAAAACAATCCGTGAAATGATAGAAAAATTTGAAGTTGCCATTGATATTGACAAAAAAGATGGCAAAGTAAAAATTACAGGAAAAAATAAAACAGGTGTTGCAGGAGCCAAAGAGCATATTCATACCATAGTGAATGCTCCTAAAAAAGAGAAAATTAAATACGAAGTGGGCGGTGTCTATGATGGAGTCGTCAAACGCATCGTTGATTTTGGTGCTTTTGTTGAACTCCCAGATGGGACAGATGGTCTGCTCCATATTTCTAAAATTTCTGACAAAAGAGTTGAAAAAGTCAGTGATGTACTCAGTGAAGGAGAGAAAATAAGAGTAGAAATTCTCGAATTTAAAGGAAATAAGATCTCTTTAGGTAGAGAATAAGAGAAATTTTAGTTTAGTTTGTATATAATTGCACATCAATTTTTAGTAGGGAAATCCTAGCATTTATGTGTGGGTTGCTTCATGAGAAAAAATGAGGTTACGCTATCCGAACAAATTTGTACTATTTACAATTGGAGAAACTTATGAAAAAAGTTCTATTTTTAATGTTAGCTTTAGCAACTGCTGCTTTAGCAAATGACGGTGAGGTTGCAAACCAAACTATTAAAGCTTATTCACTTATCGCTGCTGGTATCGCTATCGGTTTTGCTGCACTAGGTGGAGCAATTGGTATGGGTAGTACAGCTGCTGCAACTATCGCTGGTACTGCACGTAACCCAGGTTTAGGTGCTAAACTTATGACTACAATGTTCATCGCTCTTGCAATGATCGAAGCACAAGTTATTTATGCACTTGTAATTGCATTAATCGCACTTTACGCTAACCCTTACTTAGGTTAATCGTTTTACGATACAATTAAGTACACCTCAGACTTGACTCTTTTGAGTTGAGTCAAATTTAGACCACTCTTTTTTATGCGCAGGTGGTGGAACGGTAGACACGCAACGTTGAGGTCGTTGTGCCTTCGGGTGTGGGGGTTCAAATCCCCCTCTGCGCACCACGACCCCCTAAAATAGGGACTTTCAAAGAGATATTTAGAAATACTAAAAACCCTTACTTTACCCCTTACTTATAAACTACAATAGAA
>WFQD01000307.1 GCA_015487265.1 Sulfurimonas sp.
ACATAGTACCACTTATCTAGGGGAGGGCAAATCTCCTAATAAAGAGACGCTTCTTGCCCTTGCCAAGAAACATAATATTAAAGAGGGAAAAAAAGTGATCGAAGATATCGAAGCTGTGATCAGAGATTTTGAGGGTTACGCAAGAAGAGTTGGACTAAAAGAGAGCAGTATGAAAAATATCAAAGAGGTTTTAAATAGAGAGCATAAAATATAAAAATTACATCTATGATTTTTTTACAGCAAAAAACTCACAAATAGCTACATCAAATAAAACAGACAATTTATAAAGATCTACCAAATTGAAATGTTTGTCATGAGCATGGTTTTAGTGAAGTTAATATTATTCTGGAATTATTTGATGCAGGCTCACACCTAAAACTTTAGAAATTTTATACAACTGCTCTAAGTTAAAATGTTTGTTGTATTTATAGAGTTCTGCTTTGGCTATATGCCCTACAGAGTTATGTCCTATAGCAAAGGCCAACTGCATCTGAGTTATCTTTTTTTCTTTTCGAATTCTTTTAACATTGTTTCCAATAGCCTGGTAAAAAATTGCCAGTTCCTCATCCGAAAAATCATTTATAATAATGTTATGTCCTATAGGTAAATATTATTATAAGTTTATAATAGATAGAATTCTTTATAAATGTTCTATAGAACATAATTATTTTTTGGAGAGGTCACTTGAATCTTATTAAAAATACAACCATCATAATTGCTATATTTGCTTTACTGTCAGGATGTGCAGATAAAGAACCTAAACCTGATAAAAATAATATTTCCACAATAACAAATAAGGGAGCCTTCTTATCATATGCACTGATTCAAGATGGCAAATTTATAAAACTTTTAAAAAACCTAAAAGGAATAGATTATAAGAAATATGATGTGGTAAAGATTACAGATCAGGGATTTAGCCCTATATTTAATACCCGGAGTATTACATGCCAACATTCGTTGATGCTCTCTACAGATAAGAATGATTATGTTAAATGCAACAGTTCTTTTTATACAACGACTATGGGTGATGGGGTTGAAAGTGCTATTGTAAATGTTTTTGGTACTGTAGCAAGCCTTGGGACAAATATTGTAACAGGGAGTGCTTCTGTTGCAAAATCATTTGATGAAGAAGCGTTTTTAGCGGCTGTTAATGATAATAATTTGGTTGCTGTACAAAAAGAGCTTATAGTAAAAAGAGAAAAAGAAATTGCACTTCAAAAAAAACTTGAGCAGGAAAGACAAAAGAAGATAGCACTACAACGTAAAAAGCTTAAAGAAGAGAAGCAACAAAAAATAGCACTGCAACGTAAGCAGGAGCAAGAAAAACGGGAACATGAGATAAGACTCGCATCAATTAGAAAAAAAGAACATGATGCAAAATGTCAGAAAATTCTGCAAGAAATTGACAACTCTTCTGGAGTACAGCAAATAAGTTTGTATAAAAAACTAGATACATTAAACTGCCAGTAAAGGAAAAACATGAAAAAGATTATTTTACTCTTATTAATAAGTGGGTTTTGTATGGCCGATGCCGCTTCTCTTGTAAAAGCAAAAGATGCTCGCATCATTACCAATAAAGAGACAAAAAAATTGGTAAAACAGACCTTGACATCACCAAAAGGAAAAAAAGCATACAATGGTTTAATCCGATTGTTTAATAAAAAGATCTCTATTGTAGCTGCCGGAGGCTATTATGATACCATGGTTATATCTTTTATGTCTGATAATGCTAAAGAGGTAGAGCCTCTTTTAAAACCTTTAACAAGGAAGGAGCAAGATATCATACGTTCTTTAATTATTAAAGAGCTGGAACGAAAGGGCTATAAAATAACCTATAATAAATTTTGGGATAACCCCGCTAGTTTTAATATCAGCGTCAGCTGGTAAAGAGTCATTGATTCAGTCCGTTATCTTGGCTATACTACATATAATAAAAACAAAAAAAGGAATAAAATGTTAAAAAACACATTAATGGTATCGACAGTAGTCTTAGGAGGTTTGTTGTTTTCAGGCTGTTCGATGAAAGCAAGTTACCATACGAATATTAAAAAGACAGAGCAGCAAAAACCAATCGTTACCATTGAAGCAGATCAAGATTCTACATCTTTAGGATGGATCAATGCGGGTAATGTCACACGTAAAAACTATATGTATGCTTTTGGTACTGCTGCACAAACAACACTTGATAGCGGATATAAGTATTTTACCATCATAAAACCAAAAGAGCTAATTCAGCAGTATAAAGATAGAGAAGTGCATAATCTTCAAGATGCCTATGATGCTTGCGATAGTGGAAAAAACAGTTTTAAAGTCGGAACAAACTTAGCACCGGCAGATATAAACGATAACTATTGTGACCATAT
>WFQD01000308.1 GCA_015487265.1 Sulfurimonas sp.
GGTTTTTTGAGGTCCATCGCTTCTGCCACATACTCAGGTTATCCAAGCTTCGTGCTGCTAAGCCCGCTTGCCCCTGAGCTTGGTCGTTAGACGGTAAGTATTATGAAGGATAAAAGAAGTGCTTGGATAGGTTTTTTAGGGGCAGTTATAGCTGCATTAATAGGCGGTTTTTTTATGTTGTATTCAAATAAATACTCTCCTTCAAGCACTCAAAAGATAGAGGTTAAAAATAGCAATCAAGTGCCGATTGCTATTGGAAATCAAAATAAAATATCGATAGAAAATAAAATCATAAACAAACAAAAGAAAATAGCCATTATTGATGTTATCAAAGACAAAGAACTTCATTTAGGTGACAATGTTTATCCAAGCACCTATGGTTTTTCATATAATCCGTTACAACAGGACATTTATCCCCAACGGATCAAAAATATTATCTATTTTGACAAGAAGAATAACATTTTTCTTTCTGATATCGATGAACCAACTATAGTAGGGCAATTATTAGTAAACCATTTAAGTAAGCTTATTAAAGGAATAGACTTTTCTTGTTATTGGTGGGTTCATGCTTTTAATCCAGGTGATCCTGAATATGACAAATTCTTAAAAGAAGTTAACAATAATTTATCAATTCAAATGCTTGGCCCTACTATTTTAGTTGCAAAAAATAAAAAATGGGGAAATTTTTATGAAAGATATGCTGCTGTGGGTATTGCAAGAAAACTTAATTGTATTTCTGAATTAGAGAGGGCAGGAATAAATCCAAAGAATAGACTGAAAATAAAGGTTTATATTATTTTGCGATTTTATCATGGAGGAATTCGAGAGGGGCAATCTGAAAATTTTATTTTGCAGTTAAACGATTTTGTAAAAGTGATTCCTTCGATTAGTAGACATATGAGAGATCCTGAAGAGATATCAATAGAAGTACCTGTAGACAAATTTTTTTTGGATAGAGGTAATATTTTATTTTTATATGTGCTCCCATGGATTGAGGAAAAGCCACAGTTGGTTATAGATGGTAAAATTAAAAAGCCAGCACATTTTAGAGATGTAGGGATAACCATTTTGCAAATAAAAATAGAAGAGGGCGTCTAACAAGGCACTGCACTTGACCGCTGTTCCGCTGGCGCTCCACAGCGGCAAGTGAGCTTGGTCGTTAGAAACCAAAAAAATGATACTTCTAATAAATTCTCCAATATTTGATACTCAACAAGGAGTTAATGAGGAAGATCTATTGCCTCCATTAGGATTGGGAATAATTTTATCATCTTTGAGATCATCTGATATTTCATGTCAACTGATAGATGCAATGCTAGAAAATATTACTCCTGATGATCTTATCAAAATTATTAATGAGTCAAATAGCAAATATGTCGCGATTAATATTTTTTCTACCAATTATCAGTTAGTCCAGAAAATAGTTGAAGGTGTTAGTAGAAATGTTGATTTTATTATTGGCGGGATTTCAACACGAACATTGTATAAGCATATATTCGAATGGAATACATCAAATGCAATAGATATAATCTATGGTGATGGCGAGCTTATTCTACCAGATATAATTAATTGTTCAGTCAAGGAAAAACCAAAAGAAATTGCTTCGCAAAGGCGTTTTTTTAAAATTGATAAGGATTCAAAATATTTCAACATCGATATATCTTCTATTAAGCCTGATAGAGATTTTTTTGATGGAGAGCCTATTGTAAATATTCATGGACTAACGGAAGCTAACATTGTAACAAGCAGAGGGTGCATGTATAGTTGCGCTTATTGTTCCGCTGCTCATTCTTTAAATCGTTCTCTCTCCGTTCGCATTCAAACTGTTGAAAGTATTGTTTCTGAATTGAATAGTATTGTTGAAAAATATCAATCAGTGGAATCAATTAGAGTATTGGATGATTTGTTTTTGCGAAACCAGCAAACTATTGACAACGCTGTAGACATTTTTTCAAAATTCTGCCTCAAATGGCGTGCTATGGCACATATCAAAACATTTAACGGTAGTCATAATTCGCTATTAAAAAAACTGGTTGATAGTGGGTTGTATGAGTTGTCTATTGGCATTGAATCAGGTTCCGATCGTATATTAAAGTTAATAAACAAAAAAAATACGGTAGATAAC
>WFQD01000309.1 GCA_015487265.1 Sulfurimonas sp.
GATAATATAATTAGCAATTTTCTCAGCTTCTTCTATTGTTACTTTACTTTGTGCAGCTTTTACTTCAATACCCATGCTTTTCGCTTTTTCTAATACATCTTTTGAAGCAATTCCTAATTCGTCTGCAATTTCTTTGACACTAACTTTATCTGTCATCAGTGATGATCTCCTTTAGTCTGTTTGTAAGTCTTTCTTTTTCCGAAGTTCTGCATTGTCTCATAAGAGACTTTGCAACTCTTTTTTCATCATTAAGGCACACTTTACATATATAGAAACTTCGTCCCGTTCCATGAAAAGACTCTAATGAGCCATCTTTACATTGAAGTCTCAGTAGAGTGTTTTGTGCATCTCTGTTTCTACATGAAACACACATTCTAGTCGGTATATGAAATTTTGTCGCCATTATATCTAAAATTTACTTGATTTATAGAGTTTATTTCTCTATAGTAAGCCCATTATTATCAAAATCGAGTACTTTTACATCAAAATCTGGAAATTTTTGCTTTAATCGATTTGATATCATCGCCGTATCTTCTTGATAAACAAGTGAAAAAAATGTCGATCCACTCCCTGAGAGTGTACTCATAAGTGCACCACTCTCATAAGCAATTTTCTGGACAGAAAAAAGTTCTGGTAAGGTTTTCATGCGTGCTTTTTGATGAAACCTATCTTGTGAAGCCAGTTTAAGCATCTCCCAATCTTCATTAAAAAACGCAGCAACACTCAAAGCAGTATGTGAAAGGTTATACACTGCATTTTCTTTTGAGTACGATTTTGGCAAGGTTGTACGTGATTTGGCTGTGTTCATCTGCTTGTTTGGAATCACGACAACAGCTTTGAGATAATCTGGCAAATGTTTTTTTTGAGAAAAGACCTTGTTTTTTTCAATAGTCGCAGCATTAAAGCCACCCATTACAGCAGGAGTAATGTTATCTGGATGAGGCTCATACACCAAAGCATGATTTAAAATACGGCGTTTATTGACCCGAATACCTGCTGCTTCATGCGCCGCAGCAATAGCAGAAACAATCACAGCAGAAGAGCTGCCAAGCCCTCGCGACATTGGAATTTCATTATAAAATGAAAACTTAAAGTTTTGTTTTTTCTTTGTCAAACGCAGGTAATGTTCATTAAAAATACTCACGAACATATTATTGCCTTTGAGTCGAGGGTTGTTTTCTCCCTCACCTTTAATGTTTACACTAAAAAATTTTGAATGATGAAACTCTACTCTGTTATGAAGATTGACAGCTAAACCTAAAGAATCAAATCCTGGTCCTAAGTTTGCTGAAGTTGCTGGTACACTGATTGTCAATTATAACTTCCTATCCTACAGCCCCTATCATATACAAGGGTTCTGTGTTGCTACTAAACTCAGTATCATCTAAAACACTTGGAAGTATAAAAATACTTTCCGGGACAGATTCTAGTTTTTGAGTTTGTATTTCTGATGAAACTTTAACAAAATATAGCTTGCCTACGGCTTTTATAGGGGCATTATTGTTAAAATAAAAAGCATCTGTTGCTAAAAGAGGTATCTTTTTTAAAATACTGTATGATTTTAAAAAAACATAGGCAACCTTAATCGCCATAAAGCTGCCTGGACCATTGGCATATAAGAGTCGTTGCGGCTGGTATTTCTTTTGCAAGTCATCAAACAAAAGCGGCAAAATATCGGAACTTTTTTTCTCAGACTCTATCGTTTCTATGAGCTTGTTATTTTCATAAATTCCTATTTTTATAGGCGAAACAAGTGTAATCAGCAGGACATCAACTCGCTTAAGCATATGCTTTTTCCAACTCCGCTGTTTTTGCACCTACAAGTTCAACCACTTCATAGTTATCGGCATCTTTTAAAAGTTTCAATGTTAATTTATGGTTTAAGTCATGGCTTCCTGCCATCGCTTCATAATTGCCTATAAAATTCATACCAATCAAACTCATATCGCCAATAGCATCTAAAATCTTATGACGTACAAATTCATCATCAAAACGCAGACCTTCAGGGTTAAGAATTTTTTTCTCATCTAAAACGATGGCATTTTCTAAAGACCCACCAAGTGCTAAACCCTTCGAACGCAGGTACTGCACTTCATGTAAAAATCCAAAAGTTCTCGCACGTGCTATCTCTTTTTTGTAAGACTCTTTGGTAAATTCTAAAACATACTCTTGCTTTTGAATCACTGGATGCGGAAACTTAATCGTAAAATCATACTTTAAATCAGGAGCAGGAGAGAGTTTTACATACTTTTCTCCCTCTTGAATGATGACATCCTTCTTAATTCGCATCACTTTTTTAGGAATATCAAGTTGCACAATCCCCGCTTCATCTAAAATCATACAAAAACTTGCACTGCTTCCATCCATTACAGGGACTTCATCAGCATCAACTATGACTTTTAAATTATCTATACCATAGGCATAAATCGCAGATAAAAGATGCTCAATTGTAGAAATAACATGCCCATCTTTTCCAATCACCGTTGCCATTTTTGTATCAACAACATTCTCAGGAATAAGAGGAATAGAGACTTCTACATCGCTTCGGTAAAAAACAATACCGCTGTTAGACTCTAAAGGTTCTAGTCTCAATTTGACAGGAGATCCCTTATGTAAGCCTATACCAACTAACTCTACACTCTTTGCTATGGTTGTTTGATACATCTATATGTCCTATTGTTTGTTGATAATTTTCTTTGCTGATGTAATTATATCAGTAATATTTAATTTTATCCACCGTTTATCCATCCACTCTTGTGGACGCACCTCAACACCTTGGACTAAAACCCCAAAATGAAGGTGATCTCCCATTGCATACCCTGTTTTTCCAGTATTTGCAATTTTTGTATGTGGGGCTACATCATCACCGAGTGAAACATCAAAACTTGAACAGTGTCCATAGAGTGTATAAAGCCCTAAACCATGAGACATAATGAGGTTATTTCCATACAAACCATTATACTCAGAAAAAACAACTTTCCCCCCATTTTTAGAGATAATAGGTGCCATAGCATAGCTTGCCATATCAAGCCCCAAATGGTAAGCTTCACTAATAAATTTTCCTTTATAGTAGTACTTTCTATGGTCTCCAAAGTGTGCAACAACTTTTCCATTTTTCAAAGGATATAATGGTTTAATATGAAAACTATCTACCGCTTCACTTGGCACCTCTGCTGTTACTTTATGAATCAGAGCTTCATTTTTTGCACGCACATTTTCATTGATGAGTTTAAACTGTTCTAAGGGTTTAAATACCCCCTGCGTTTCTTCAAACTCTTCTGCCAAATCAGCGATTTTCCCTTTTAAGAATCTATCTTTTAAGGTGATTTTTGAGAGTCTATAATTTTTCGATTTCAAGTATAAAGGAATATAGGCTTTAGAGATATTGCCTGCAGCATCTTTTGCTACAACTGTTGCTCGAAATGATTTTTCTCGAATTGGCCAAGCAATGAGTGCAATATAATAGCCCTCTTTATAAAAAGGTTCTGCTTTAAATTTTCTTGTATGCTCTGTTTGAATATAAAAATCTTCTAAATTATCATCATCTACTGAAAATACAACAAGTGCTGAACCACCATGCGATATTTTATAAGAGTTAGCAATGATGTTAATTTGTGGTCGTTTTTTATCTATGGTAAATTGAAAAACTTTTTTACCACGATTCCCCTTAAGCATATTCCATTGGCTAATATCTCTTGCAGTCACTACAATTTGTATATTTTTATCTTTCATTGTATAGGCTGTTCGTGGTGGTTTGAGTGCAATAATTACCCGTTTATCTTTTGTTAATGGTTCTTCATGTTCTAAAACAGTCTCTGAGTCTCTTGTTTTTAAAACAACTTTATACTCTTTTATACCACTATCATCTTCAATCGTAATTTGTAAGGGTTTTCTTAAATTCCAATACCCATTATTTTCACAACTTATTTTTGGTGCACTTCTTTCAAATGCATCTGAAAAATAGACATACAGTGCTCCTGCAATCATTAAAATCATTATCAACAACCCTATACTGGGTGTTTTTTTATTTGTTCTACTCAAATTAAATTTCCTCATATTATTCTTACTAATTTATTTTCATTTTCGGCATCTACCACAACAACTCTCTGCACATGCACTATATTTAAAACTTCTCGCATTATCAAATCCAAATCGTAGTGTGTTGCCCCTGTTTTCTTAAAATCTTCTTCTTTAAGGGGCATAATTGCTACTTGTGCATTATCATGCAAAACCAATCTAGCAAATAAGAGTGCCTTAAGTCGAAATAAAGAGAGTGGAAGACTTTTTTGAAGTGCTACAATACAGGCTTCATGATTTGCTTTGAGTTGTACTAGCTCCGCTAAATCCAATAGACTTTTTTTCTCTGTATAGCACTCTGGTTTTTGTAAATAACTCGCATACAGTGCTGTTGCCATTTTTTCATTAATGATGACAGCATTTTTTTGAAACAACTCATATAAGGCACCCTGATTCTCTCGTAAATCTATACTCAAATCACACGACACACTTGCTATTTTCTTTACTTTTTCAAACCAAGGAACACACGAAAGATTCTGATGTAATGCTCCATCTGGACTCACCAAAGATACTTTTTTATGCAGTCTTAAAATATAAGTATATAATGCACTCGCATCTCCAAAAGAATCGTTATCAGTAAGTATTGCGATATTTTTTGCTTGTGCAATTGCTTTGAGAGATACCATGGTCTAATTATAACATATCTACACAAATTTTTAGTCTAGTAAATTTGCGATAGTCTCTCCAAACTTCACATCTTGTCCAATCTTTACATCCAACTCTAGCATCCCTCTTTCAGCAAGAATGACAATTGTGGAACCCATTTCAAAACAGCCAAAATCTTCACCCTTATCTAAAAATTTATCTGTAAAATCATAGGCTTGTTGCTGGGTTGCACTTGCGTTTGTTTGAATAGCGGGTGCAAATGTCACTTGCATCACGCCTACATTTAAAGCACTCACAAGTACTATATAAAATCTTTTTCCATTTGTTGCTTCGCACAAAATAACCACTCTTTCATTTTCTATAAAAAGATTGATTCTCTTTTTCAAAGAAGGGACATTTACAGGGTAAAATTTGCCAGGGATATGGACAGCTTTTAAAACTTTTAAATTTGTCGGAATATGATAGCGATGATAATCTTTTGGGGAGAGATAAAAGTTTATAAACTTCCCGTTATGAATACTTTTTTTCTCTTCTTGTGAAAATTCACTCCCTAAAAGTTCATCAGTTTTATAACGCATTCCTTTGATTTGTAAGGCATAATCCCCTTGTAAATCTCCACAATCAGAAATATACGAATCACAAGGAGAGATAAAATCCGCTCCATCCATAGAGAAGTGACGCATTTGTCGTAACCTTCTTGTAAAAAGAGCATTTAAAGATTTATAAGCACTTGGGTGGTGAAATTCACTCATATCAAGTCCCATAAGAGTTACATAGGAGTGATTAACAATCTTTTGAAACCATGAAGGAAACTCTTTAGATGCAAATTTTCCAAAATTTTGTGAGAGAAGTGAAGTTATATGTCTTTTTTCCATTATTATTGCGTTTTCCTTAGTTAATTTTTCTTTTTGCTATCTCTTCAATGAGTACCGTTGCATACGAGCCTTTAGGCAAGGTAAAATTCATTTCATATTGTGCTTCTACTTTGTTGAAACGCCCTTCAATGTCAGTTGGATACACCCAAGCAAATCGTCTTGCTCCATCTGCATTTATTGCATCATCAAAATCTTTTTCAATCTCACCTGCAAGAGAGCCTGCCATTTTGACTTTTTTTCCACAGAGTAAACCTGTTACACTAATCTTGCGTTCATTAAAACGCTGAATATCTTCTGCATTATCTTCAAACTCAAAAAGTTTTCCATAGGGGTAGTGTTCCATAATATCCCCACTTATCAGTTTAAATGGGTGCGTTTGTGCTTGCATTTTTTGCAGTGTTTCTTTTGGTAAATTTAGCAGTGTTTCTAACTCTTGCGTTTGAAAGCTTGCTATAAGAGAGTTTATCTCTAAACGACGCGAAAGCCAAAGGTTAAAAAGATGACTCTGGTAAGCATTGATAAGCAGTTTTTTTACTCGAGGATTGCGTTCTCTCGCTTCACCTTTTGCAAGTTTTTCACCTAAAATATGATTATTCCCATCACTACCAAAACGCTGGTAACCAAAAAAGTTAGGCATTCCCACATCAGCAATATTTTTTAAGGCTTCATCTATCTTTGCAGCGGAAGTTGGATTTACCTTTTTTACTTTAATATAGAAACGGTTTCCTTTGAGATGCCCAATTCTTAGCTTATTGTTATGATAGGTTTTTGAAAGGACTTTTATCCCTTCAAAGTCAAAATTATCCATCGCCTCTTCATATTTTTTATGTAAAGAGATATACTGTTTTGTCATTGCATGTTTATCTTTGAGTCCAGCATAGCCTATCTCTTTGTTCTTAATTCCCAAATACCGTGCAATATGCCCTACCATCTCTGTTGTCGTTAGGTTTTTTTTACGAATATAGAGAATCAAGTGTTCCCCTTCCCCAGAAAATTCATATAAGGGAATCTCTTCAACCACAAAATCACGAGGTGATTGTTTAAAATGAAAATCTATACTTGAGTGTGCAAGTGAATAAAATCTATCCATATTTTTTAATCCTAATTTCTTAAAAGTGATGTGCTTGACATCTGTTTTTATACTTATTTCTTGCAACTTGTGCAAAAATCGTTATTTTTGTACGGCTCTGCTGTGCACGGCGTAGGAGTGCTTTTTCATTGCGTTTATCAAAGCCTACAAGCATCTCATACTCTTCTCCACTACAACCTTGCTTTTTAGGCATTGTGTGTCTAAAAGCAAATCCTACTCTATTGGTAGTTGCCATTTTATCTAAATCACTCAACAAACCATCTGAAATATCCATTCCAGCTTGTAAAAGTCGTGCTGTTTGCGAAACAAACTTCTCTCGTAACTCTATATTCATAAATTTTGACTTCTTATGCAATCTTCCACCATTTAAGAGTGTTTGTAAATCTTTTTGTGATTTTCCCAAATCACCCGTATAGGCTAAAAGACTCGTTGCTCTTAAACCACGGCGCAACAGTGGCTTTTTTGTTTGTGCAATTATAGTTATAGTAATATCAAGTTTTATATTACTTATAGTATCACCTCCTATAATCTGCACACCATACTCTTTTGCTACATCTAAAAAACCTTTTGCAAGTGCTTGCATATTCGTTTTGGACATCCCTTTTGGCATAGCAACACTTAAAAGTGCATACATAGGTTTTGCATTCATGGCTATAGCATCTGAGAGATTGACAAGCATTGCTTTTCTCGCTATCTGCTCATAGTTCATCCATGCTGTTTTAAAATGCACATCTTCAAAAAAAGCATCTTTTGAGTAGGTAAACCCTTCTATAAAAGCAGCATCATCCCCAATATGCTTCGTCTTAAAAAGCGAAATAAAATAGTTTTCTTTGTTCATAGAAAGAATTATAACATTTAAAAATGGCTCAAATTGTAACAAATAGTAAGTTCATGAAAACAAAAAGCGAATTTAACCTACTCTAAGTCAATTAGCGATATAATCCAGCATTATTTTAGTTTTAAAATTGAAGGATAAGTGAATGAGTATTCCTATTTATACTTACGATGCAATCATCGTTGGTGCGGGTCTTGCGGGAAACGCAGCAGCGAGAGAGTTGCAAACCGCAGGTAAAAAAGTTGCTGTTATTACAAAGTTACACCCTCTAAGAAGTCACTCTGGAGCGGCACAAGGTGGTATTAACGCTGCGTTTAGTGATGAAGACAGTGTAGAACTCCATGAATTTGATACAGTCAAAGGGTCTGATTATTTAGCAGATCAAGATGCGGTTGAATTTATGTGTAAAAATGCGCCTGAGACAATTCGCTGGTCTGAGAGAATGGGTGCTGTGTTTAGCAGAACACCAGATGGGAAGATTGCACAACGTCCTTTTGGTGGGCAGAGTTCTCCTCGTGCATGTTTTGCAAAAGACAGAACTGGTCTTACACTATTACAAACTATTTATGAGCAAGCACACCGTGTTGGCGTAAAATTTTGGGATGAATGGTATGCTGCAGATATCATTTATAAAGATGGTAAAGTCTCTGGTGTCGTTGCGTTTAACATCCGTGATATGCAAATGGCAATTTTTAATGCAAAATCAGTTATGTTTGCAACTGGTGGTTATGCAAGAGCTTTCAAAATCAGTTCAAATGCCCATGCAAATACTGGTGATGGTCTCTCTATAGTTGCTCGTCATGGTCTTCCTTTAGAAGATATGGAATTTGTTCAGTTTCACCCATCAGGGCTTTCCGGAAATGGTGTGCTTATCTCAGAAGCTGCTCGTGGTGAAGGGGGACGCCTTTTCAACTCTAAGGGTGAGCGTTTCATGGAAAAATATGCACCAAATGCACTTGAACTTGCTTCTCGTGATGTTGTTGCTCGTGCTATTTTAAATGAAATCCGTGAAGGTCGTGGTGTTGGACCAAGAAAAGATGCAGTTTACATTGATGTAACACACTTAGGAAAAGATTTGATTATGCAAAAACTTCCTGAACTTCGTGAGCTTGCTATCACATTTCTAGGTTTAGACATGATTAAAGAGCCTATTCTCATCTCTGCAACGGCACACTACTCTATGGGTGGTATCCCTGTAAACATCGCAGGAAATGTTCGCAAAAATAATGATGAACTTGTAGAAGGTTTTTATGCAGCGGGTGAGTGTTCTTGTGTCTCTGTGCATGGAGCAAACCGTCTTGGTGCGAACTCTGTCCTTGAAGCCCTTCTTTTTGGTCGTTTTGTTGGAAAAACAATGGTTAAAGAGATAGATGAAATACAACTCAGAGTAGCCACACCAGAAGATGCACAAACAGCACTCAAAGAGGTAGAGTGGTTCTTAAGTAA
>WFQD01000310.1 GCA_015487265.1 Sulfurimonas sp.
AATATGACAATTTGTCATATAATTGATTATTTTTTGCAAAAATGCTTATTACTCTTAAAGATTTAGTGTGTGTTAATTGAAAGATTTTGGCAATAACATATAAAATGTTGCTTAAGCGATGTGTTACTTTTTATATTATTTTAGCACCATAATCACCAAGGTGGGAAATGGCATCTTCAAATTTTTGCAAAACCAGATTGGCTTAAGTTGTAGTTTTGCTTTTATTTGGTACAATTCGCAACTTTAAAAACCTAAATAAGGAACCTAAAATGGCAAGAAGATGTGCTATTAGTGGCAAAGGCCCTATGAGTGGGAACAATGTATCTCACGCAAAAAACAGAACAAAGCGTCGTTTTTTACTAAACCTAAGAACAGTGCGTATCACTTTAGAAGATGGTACAACAAAAAAAATCAAAATCTCTGCAAGAGAATTACGCACACTTAAGAAAAATTCATAAGTCAGTAGGAAATTATTTTGAATCTTTTTCAAAGGATTCGTAAATTTCTTAATTGGGAGACCCCTCCCAAACCTGATGTCAAACTTCTCCCTGAGATTTATCCCCACCTAAAAGCATTTCGACTACCCCTTATACTTACTGTTTTAACTATGCTTGTCGGTACCATCGGCTATGTTATTATTGATGATTTTGATTTGATGGATGCTATCTATCAAACAGGAATCACATTTACAACAGTCGGTTTTGGCGAGATAGCACCAGTGTCCAATGCAGGGCGTATTTTTACTATTACGCTCATTATTGCCGGTTTTGCAGTTTTTTCAAGTGCAGTAGGTATCTTGGTTAATGAGATGAACAAGGGAAATATCATCGCCATATTGAAGGAGCGTCGTATGTTGTACAAAATTGCAAGACTTAAAAAGCATTTTGTTGTGTGTTACCATAATGATTATACGCTTGAAGTAACCAAACAGTTGCGAAAAAATCATGTCCCATTTGTTGTGATTGATCCACGCGATGAGATTGAAGAATGGGCAAAGGAGTATAAATATCCTTATTTCTTAAAAGCAGAACCTCATGCAGAAGTTGCGATGCTCAAAGCGCATCTTGCATCTGCAAAAGGGCTTATTACACTCTCAGACTCTATAGCGGACAATATTGCATTGATTGCCTCTGTACGTTTGTTTGAGCGAGAACACAACTTACCTAAGCCGTATTATGTTATCTCTGCAGCTGAGCTTATGAGTGATGTAGAAAAACTTAAAAAACTTGGTGCAGATACAGTTGTAAGTCCGACAAAACTTACGGCTCAACGTGTAAGTGCCATGGCAGCACACCCTGATATGGAAAATCTTCTTGAAGAGTTTTTGTATAAAAGTGATAACCCTCTTGATATGCAGGAGATTTTTGTTCCACGCTATTCATGGGCGGTACTTAAAAAGCTCAAAGAGACACATATCAGACAGATGACCAATGTTTCCGTCGTGGGCATCACTAAAAAAGATGGAAAATTTCTCTCTATGCCAAAGGGTGATGTGTTGGTTACCAGTGAGTGTAAACTGCTGGTCATTGGTACACAAAGCGGAATAAGTATGACAAAAGACTTAATCAAAAAACGGGTAAAACCAAAGGAGTTGAAGTTTGTATAAGATAGTTCAAACAAATGAGGGTGTATGTGCCCCACAAGGGTTTTTTGCTTCAGGTGTAAGTGCAGGACTCAAGCCAAACAATGCTTTGGATATGGCATTTATCTATGCTGATACTCTCTGTGATGTAGCATCTGTATTTACAACCAACAAGATGACTGCTGCTCCTATTCGACATTTTCGCACAAAGGGAGAGTTTCAAACAAACTTTGTGCTCATAAACTCTAAAAATGCTAACGCGATGACAGGAAAAGCGGGTATTGAAGATATTGATGAGATTTTAGCAACACTTCCACAAGAGGTACACAATCCAGTTATGAGCTCAACCGGTGTTATAGGTGTACGTCTGCCAAAAGAGAAGCTCATAGAGGGTGCAAAACTCTTTGACCTCTCAAAAAAAGAGCCGCACAAAGCGGCACAAGCCATCATGACAACCGACAGCTTTGCAAAAGAGATTTCACTGCGTGTAGAGCTTGCAGATGGGGGTAGTTTTACTCTTGGAGCGATGGCAAAGGGTGCAGGGATGATTAACCCTGCCATGGCTACGATGCTTTGCTTTATTACAACAGATGCGGATATCTCCAAAGAGAAGATGCAAGAGATTTTAGATGAGACTACGAAAGTGACATTTAACGCGGCTAGTGTTGACGGCGATACATCAACAAACGATACTGTGATGCTGCTTACAAACAAAAAAAGTGCTGCATTTCATGAAGAGGGATTTCGTGAGGCACTACATACCATTATGCGTAAACTTGCACGCGATATGGTGCGAGATGGTGAGGGTGCTACTAAGCTTGTGACCTATGAGATTACAGGTGCGAAAAATGACCATGAGGCAGAAGTGGTTGCCAAAGCACTCTCCGATTCGCTTCTTGTTAAAACGGCACTTTATGGGGAAGATCCAAACTGGGGGCGTATAGCTTCAACGGTTGGTGCAAGTGGCGTAGAAGCGGATGAATCAACGCTAAAAATCTGTTTTGAAGAGCTTTGTGTGTATGACCGCGGTGTCAACTACTTCGATGCAGATATGGAAGAGAGAGCTGCAAAAGTAATGCAGCAATCAGAATTTACTATCGCATGTGACCTTGGCATAGGCGAGGGCAAATTTACCGCTTTTGGCTGTGATTTAGGACATGAGTATATTAAAATCAATGCAGATTATAGAACATAAATTATCGGCAATTTAAGCCTTTTTTTAACGGGGGGGGGTATAATGACTTCTATAACCTTGTGATAAAAGAGGGGTGAATTGTGAAAGTTAGTACGTATATCTACCAAGATTGTGAATGGAATCAAAAATTTGACACATCGCTAGACTCCCAAAATACACTTATTTTAATTTTTGCATCCTTAGAAGAGGAAAAAGTGCAGGAAGAAGTTAGAAAAATTTCTAAACTTTTTCCTTTGTCTGTTATCTCTGGTGCATCCACAAGTGGAGAGATTTTTTATAGCGAAATGTATCATGACACGATTGTTGTCTCTATTGTGCAGTTTCAATCGACAATACTAAAAAGTCATGTCTGTACATCAATCAAGAGTGAAACATCTTATGAAGACGGTGTAAGTATTGCAAGTGAACTTTTAGATGAAAATTTAAGGGGTGTTTTTGTGCTTTCAGATGGGCTCATGACAAATGGCTCACAACTCACAAAAGGTATTGCATCTGTTGTACACTCTAAAGTTGTTGTGAGTGGAGGTTTGGCTGGAGATAAGTCAAGATTTGAAAAAACATGGACCATTAAAGAGGGAGAACTTCAAGAGGGCTTCGTATGTGCTGTTGGCTTTTATGGAGACAGCATTCACTTTCAAGCAGCATCAGAAAGTGGTTGGGACTCACTCGGACTTACACGAGTGGTGACAAAAAGTAAAGGGAGTGTGGTTTACGAGTTTGATGGTAAACCGGCACTTGAAATATACAAAAGGTACCTTGGTGACAAAGCAAAAGAACTCCCTGCGAGTGCACTCCTTTTTCCTTTAAAGATGAAAGATGAATCGAGTGCAGAAGAAACAGTGATAAGAACAATTCTTGGTGTAGATGAAGAGGCAAATTCTCTTACATTTGCCGGAGATATTGAAGAGGGCTCTCATGTAACATTTATGAAGGCAAATTTCAATCGTCTTGTGAGTGGTGCAGGTGAGTCGGCAGAAGATTTAGACTTCTCTGTTTATAAGGGAGAAGAGTTGTTGTGTTTGGCTATTAGTTGTGTTGGAAGACAACTAGTACTAAAAAGTAGAACCAACGAAGAGATAGAGGCAGTAAAAGAGATGCTGCCATCAGGTGCACATCTTATTGGCTTTTACTCATATGGAGAGATTTCACCGCTTGCTTCTGGTACTTGCAGTTTGCATAACCAGACTATGACATTAACTGCAATTTGGGAAAGTGATGCATAAGATTTTACAAAAACAACTACAAAAACTTGGGTATAACAATGGAAAGTTTCCTGATGACAATTTAGAGAAGTTTATTGAACTTGTAGATACATTTTATAAAGAAGCAGATGAAGAGAGGGCATTTTTAGAGCATACGCTAGAGACTTCTTCCCAAGAGATGGAGGAGCTCTTTAATGAACTTAAACATAAGTCACAAACAGCTTTAGCAAAAAGCGAGCAAAGATATAAAGAGTTGGCTACAAAAGATATGTTAACAGGCATATTGAATAGATTTGCTTTTGAGGATGCCTTTGCAAGAATTATCTCTCAGTCAAAAAGAACAGGTTCTAAGTTTGCATTGCTCTTTTTGGACTTAGACCATTTTAAAGAGATTAATGATACCTATGGACATGATGTTGGGGATAAGTTACTTATAGAAGTGGTAAAAAGGGTTTTACCAAACATAAGGGTTGAAGATATTTTTGCACGTCTTGGAGGCGATGAATTTTTACTTCTTTTTACAAATATAACAAAGAAAAATTTACACTCTTTGATTGCTAAAGTTATGAACCTGTTTCAAACTCCTTGGATTGTTGATGGCATTAAGATGAATGTTACAACGAGTGTAGGGGTCGTTGTTTTTCCTGATGATGCAGACAATAAAATAAAGCTTATGAAAAAGGCTGATATGGCAATGTATAAGTCAAAAGAGTTAGGACGAAACCAAGTGGTTTATTTTGAGTCATGCAAGAATTAACACAATTAAAATCTCTAAAAAAATTAGAAACACACTGAGTTATTTTGAAGCATTAAAATGTATGTTAAGTCATGAGTCTATGAAAAATAAATTTAATAGTTCTTATCTCAAGATATTGCTAAAGTCACTTTTGTAACCGTCTGTTAACCAACGATTAGAAATATATTTACCCTTGAGTTATAAAATTTTTTTGTAATGATTTTATTTCTAAGGAGTATATCATGTTAAAGAAATTATCTATAAGTTCAATGGTTCTAACTGCTTTAAGCAGTTCTGTTTTTGCAAGTAACTATATTCCAAATCTCAATGAAGAGTTGTCGTACAATAAAGCGATGATAAAGCAGTATAAAGAGAACATAAAACAGCTTGAGAAGCGTAATAGTTACTTAGAAAAAGTGAAAAAACAAAATCCTAAGCTGTATGTGCAAAAACCTCTCTATGAAGAGAAAAAAGATAAGTATATTTACCGCATTAAACTAGCGGGTGCAAAAGCGAAAAATCTTAAATTTACCATCAAAGATCATGTGGCATCAGTTGAGATGTATCTCAAGACTGAAAAGCGTGAAAATGGCAGCTATTTTGCAAGTTCACAACAATTTTATCAACAATTTGCAATTCCAAATAATGTAAATGAGGAAAAAATTACCAACAAAGTTGATGGAGATTATTATGAAATAATAATGCCGAAGAAAAAATAAGATTACGAGTAAAGATTACTCGTAATCGTTTTTAAAACTCACATACCGTTTTGCAGAAGCATACAGCTCTGCAACCTCTTCATCAGTGAGTTCACGCACTACTTTTGCAGGACTTCCCATGATGAGGCTTCTTGGGGGAAACTTTTTCCCCTTGGTTACCAAACTTCCAGCACCCACAATAGACTCTTTACCTATCACTGCATTATCTAAAATCGTAGCACTCATCCCTATAAGACATGCATCTTCAATGGTACACCCATGAAGCATAACGCGATGCCCAATAGTTACATCATCACCTATGATAGTTGGACTTCCATCACCCTCCTTGTAGCGATCGTCACCTTTATGGTGGGTGATATGAACCATAGAGAGGTCTTGAATACTTGTGCGATTTCCTATCTTAATGTAGTGCACATCGCCGCGAATCACTGTTCCAAACCAGATAGAGCACTCCTCACCAATCTCAACATCACCTATAACATCAGCAGAGGGTGCTACCCATGTTGTTTTAGCGATTTTTGGAGTGTAGTTTTTAAATTTCATAATCATCTTAACTTTCCTTATAGAGTCGTGCAGCGAGTTGTGCTACAGAGTTTTTTGATTCTTTTTTTGTTGCTTTAGAGATGCGGTTTACATACTCTTCCATTAGTTTATGATTGTTTAT
>WFQD01000311.1 GCA_015487265.1 Sulfurimonas sp.
AATATAAAATTATCCTCGCTGATTGAATACTTGTCTATAAATTTAAACAAGCTTCGGATTTGAGTATAATAGTTCTTTTGAGTCCATTCACTGTAATCTTGAAAATTGAGCTTTATATAATTGTTGATAAAGTTTGTATCAATATCTCTTAGCCGTTCAATCCTTTTCGATTTTGAAGCATACTCATAAAACTTTAGAAGAGGTGTGCTAAAAGTGCCTATGCCTTGAATACCGTTGTTTTTAACGTCTAGCGTTACAGTCCTAAGTTCTTTATGCGATTTAGCTTCCATTATAGAGAGTTGCCACATTTTTCTATCAAAGTATTTAAGGTCGTTAAGCTCTGCTTGTTTTTTATCGTCTGTATAGCCTTTGTTGACTTTTTGAACCTCAACTTTGTTTTGTAAAAAATATTTAATCCATAATAGTAAATCTAATGATAGTTTTTTATTTGGTTCTAGTTGTTCTTTTTTCAATTATGTTTCCTGTTGTGGCAAAACTATCTCTTTAAATATTATTGCCTTGTTTTTTTTATTTGCTGATTCTGTTGTTATTTTTAGCAAATTTGTTATATAGATTCTATAATCAAGATCCATACTGGGAACAAAATCTCCTTTAAGGGATCGTAGCAAATTATGATAATTAGCAATGCTGTCTTTAATAGCAGCTATCCCCAGAGCTTCGCTCATGGAAAAAGATTTATTTATAATTTCCGAATCAACTTCGCAGAGCTTGATTATTTCATCTTCTTGGAAATTCATAATCTTCCCTGCTGCTTATGGATGTTTTCAATCTCTCTATCTCCACTCTCTACCCATTCAAAAGCTTCAAGCAAAGCTTCTTCTTCTGTTTCTCCGCCTGTCGCATGAATAAAATAAGCACCATTAGCTTCGCTATAAGGTCTTTTATAGATTTCAGCGTAAAATCCTCCATCTCTATTTATACCGCTAGAGACCAAGTATCCTGCTTCAAAAGCATCTTTTTTAGTGGCAATAATGCTGAGGTTTTTATTCAGTTCTTCAAAATCAAGCAGCTCAATTTCAGTAGTATTGTTTTTTAGGCAATCATTTATAATTTCTGATGCGATTTCTTTAAAATCACTATTTTCTGCAAACAGATCATCGGTATCTTCTTTACCAACATTAAAAGCCATTTGGCATTCTACTATTGCCTTAAAGTTTTTTTCTTTTTTCATAGTTACACTCCATATTTTTTTAAGATATTTGCTCGACCGATATCTATATGCTTTAAAACTTTTTCTTGCTTTGGTCTCATTTCTTCCAAGCTCCATATTTTATAGTCTTTACTCTTGTCTATCAACTGCAAAAGTTGTGACATATTTGCTTTTATTTCTTCTGAGTTTATCTTACTCCCGTTTGGTGCAACATCATTTTCGAGGAAACGAACAGATTTGCTTGAAAAATAATGAATATTTTTAAGTAGAACAAATATCTCCTTGTCTATGATTTTTTTATCTAAAATCGCAAACTTATTTTTTTCATATTTTGGCTTCAACAGCTCAGCCTTAAAAAGCATATTGTAAACTGCAAAAAGGTCATTTAGTTCCTGCTCTATTTTCTTAATGTTTTTAGGTTCTAAATGCAAAAGCTCCATCACCTCAACACATTCTTCCATTATGCAGTCAAAAAGATGATTTTTATGCCAAAGAGTTTGATAGACTTGGAGTGCATCCCTTTTTCGCATCCCAAATCTCTTCCGTTTATTTACATCTTCTTTTGGCTGTTTGATTTGAGATTCAAGATCTTTAATATTAGCACTGTTAAGTTTTAGGGCTTTTTTATCAAAACAATATTCTCTCTTACAGGATGGGCAGACAATATAATCGCCATCATCTAAATCTAATTGCCCCTCTGGTTCCAAGTTCTCTTTCCCACAAGGACAAGTCCAAGAATAATCAGTATGCCATTCACGACGAATTTTTATTTGCATTTGATTTCCTCACATTTGGTTTTCAGTAATTTACTATACTTGTCTTCCAAGTTTGGAACATGAAATATTCCATCAATATTTTTATTGAGTATAAAACCAAGAAAATCTCCATAAGAGCAAAGATCTATATCTTCCATATTGGATATATACTCATTAAAAAAAGTAGCTACTGTGTCTTCACAAGGAACAGCGTATCTCCAATGATTACCTGTGTGAATTTCTGTATATATTACATCTTTACCACTGCCACTTTTGCTCCAAATATTGGCAACAACTAATTTTCCGTTCTCTTTTTCACTATCAAGAGGATTCTCATTACTATTTGATACAAAACAGCGGATTGAAATATTCTTATCTTTGTCTAATTTATCATACCAATTATTCATAACTCACTCTCATCTTTATTAACTCTCTCAAACTTATAAGTAAATATTTTGCAATATTTTCCTTGTTTCTTCGCTATCTCGAAAGAATATTTGGTGCCCCTGCTTTTTCCATCCCAAAATGCGATACCAAAATCAGAGTTATTCCAAATCTCAACATTGCGAATATAACCAGCTCTTTTGCCATATTTGCCCCACTCCGCTTTAAGTATCAATATTTCAATATTGTGCTCTCTTGCATATTGTTCGGCAAGCCTATCGGCTCCATTGGCTCCACCGCT
>WFQD01000312.1 GCA_015487265.1 Sulfurimonas sp.
GCTAACTATGCAATCATACTCTATTTTAGCGGTTGATGATGAACCTTTCAATCTTGACCTCATCGAGGCAGCTTTTAATGAATATAACAATGTAAAAATCACTTATGCAACAAGTGGTACTCAAGCTCTTGATTATATCTACCAATACTCTTTTAACGTAGTGCTCCTCGATATAAGCATGCCTGAAATGGATGGTATTGAAACACTTAAAAAGATCCGAGAAGATAAGCAATTTGAAACACTTCCTATTCTCATGCTCACAGCCAATGTCGAAAAAGAAAACGAAGCTTTAAAACTTGGAGCAAGTGACTTTATCACAAAACCGTACGATATTGAGATTCTTTGTTCCCGGACAATCAATTATGCGAAACTCAACTTTGCAACAAGACAGATGCAAAATCAAAATCAGGTATTAGATAACCTTGTTCAAGAGCGCACTAAAGAGCTTCAAAAGGCACTCACACTTTCTAAGGAAACAGAGCTTGAAATTTCAGTACGACTAGGGCGTGCAAGTGAATCAAGAGATCCTGAAACTGGTGGACACATTAAACGAATGAGTCATTACTCTAAACTTTTAGCAAAACTTTATGGCCTTAGCGATGAAGAATCAGAATTGATCTTGTACGCAGCACCACTACATGATATAGGTAAAATTGGCATACCTGACAATATATTACTCAAACCTGGACGTTTTGAGCCAGATGAGTTTGAAATCATGAAAACACATGCACAATTAGGTGCACATATGCTTGAAGGTGCGGAACGATTTCCTGTGCTCAAAGCTGGTAAAACTATTGCTTTGCAACATCATGAAAAATATGATGGCACAGGGTATCCAAATGGTCTCAAAGGGGAGGAGATACATCTTTATGCACGTATCATTACCATTGCGGATGTTTTTGATGCGCTTACATCTAAACGTTGTTATAAAGATCCTATACCCCTTGAAAAAGTACTTGATATTATGAAAAAAGATGCAGGAACACATTTTGACCCTCATCTTATAGATCTATTTTTAAAAAATATAGAACAATTTTTAGAGATTAAAGAGATATATAAAGATGAAAATTGTCTTCCTATTCAAGAAGAGATTAAAGTGAAAAGTGACAAGCATATCAAAATTCTTTTTGTTGATGATAATGAGCTTAACAGAATGCTCATCCAAGAGATGCTTAGTATTGTTTTTCCCAATGCAACAATCGATTTATTTAAAAATGCTCATAAAGTTCTTACATCAAACATTCAAAGTTACGATATCATTTTAACCGATATCAATATGCCAGATATGGATGGGATGACACTTTACACAAAACTTCGTCAGGAGTTTGATTATAAAAAACCTATTATAGCTATTACTGCACTAGGTGATGTTCAAAGCAAGGAAAAAATTCAACAACATGGATTTGATGGGTATATCGCTAAACCTATAGATATGCAAGAACTAGAAAAAAGTATTCAAAATTTTCTATAAATAATCTTAACAATTCAATAAAATGAAGGCACAATTATGAAACATCTATCATTTAACTACAAAGAGAAACAAACGCTTAAAAATGCTCAACAAGAAGCAAGTAAAACAAAATACAAAGCGCAACTCATTCAAATTTTCACAGCACTTACAGAGAAAAAAAAGATACAAAAAATTTTAAACAAAATTGCTGTAAAGTTCCCAGAAGCTGTAGTGATTGGAACTACAACTGCAGGTGAAATCTCTCATGCTAAAATGTATGATAATTCGACAATCATTAGCCTTTCACTCTTTGAAAAAACTAAACTTATTTCTTCTTATGTGCCTACGATTACGACACAATCTGGAATTAAAATATCTGATAAAATATGTTCTAAAAAGACAAAAGCAGCGGTTATACTAAGTGAAGGGCTTCACGGTGAGGACTATGAAGGGTTTATAAAGGGGATTAAAGAGCAAAATTCAGAAATTATAATCGCAGGTGGACTTGCCGGTGATAATTTTAATTTAGAAAAAACTTTTGTATTTTTAGGAACGACTATATATGATAGAGGAGCAGTTGCGGTCTCTTTTTCTGGTAAAAAACTTTTTGCAGATAATAGATATAATCTCAACTGGGCACCAATTGGTAAACAGTTTACTATAACAAAAGCAGATGGAAACATTGTAGAAGAGATAGACAATATACCAGCAGTTGAACTTTTTAAAAAATATCTTGGTGAGAGTATATTTGCCGATGGGGCAACTACTCTTTTGGATTTTCAATTACTTTTTAATGAAGGCTCAACTACAGTTGCAAGAACCCCTTTAACTGTTGATGAAAATAAGATTATACTTGCCGGTCCTATGCAAAAAGGACAACAAGTACAATTTGGTTTTTCTAATGCTTCGACTATTGTCTCTGGTTCAAATGAGATAACAAGAGAGATGGCAAAGAATCCTGCAGAATCAATCTACATCTATTCATGTATAGCTCGTAAAACCCTCCTTGGAAAAACACTAGAAAAAGAGTTTAAAACATTTGAACACATTGCTCCAACAGCTGGTTTTTTTACTTATGGAGAGTTTTACTCAACCACTGTGAACAATGCACTGTTAAACTGTACAACTACAATACTCGTTCTCTCAGAAGATATTCAAAAAGTAAAAGAAAAAGCTATAAAGATAGATGTATCAGAAAAAGATCTTGATAATGTCACTTTTTCAGCATTAACTCATTTTATTGAGCAAACATCGTCTGAACTTCAAGAGAATTTAGACTTTCTAAATCAATACAAAAATGCTGTTGATATGACCTCGCTCATCTCTAAAACAGATACAAATGGAATCATCACTTATGTAAATGATAACTTTTGCGAAATAAGCCAGTATTCACGCGAAGAACTTTTAGGATCAAAGCATAATATTATCCGCGATCCTAATGTCTCGGATTTTATCTTTAAAAAGATGTGGCACAACATCACACATGGTCGCGTATGGCGTGGACTTCTTTCAAATAAAGCCAAAGATGGCAATATCTATTATGTCGATACAACCATCATCCCAATTATGGATGAGCATGGAAACATTAAAGAGTATATGGGAATACGCCAAGATATCACAAAACAGATGCAATCAAAAAAACGTATTCAAGAGAAAGAAAGGCTGATTAAAGCTATTTTTGACAACCAAGAAAGTATTGTTATCTATGCATCAAGAACAAAAGGTATGCTCAGTGTTAATAAAAAACTCTTTGAGTATTTGGAGTTTGACAGTATAGAGCAATTCAAAGAAAAACACTCTTGCATTTGTGACCTTTTTATAGAAGAAGAGGGTTACACTTACCCCAAAAAACATCCAAACTGGATTAATGATATAGCAGATGGAGTACAAAAGGAAACTAAAGCAAAAATAGCTACTAAAAATGGCAAAATATGTACTTTTGACATCGCTATTAAAAAAATTGATGATGAATATATTATAAACCTTAACGATATCACCTCCCTTGAAGAAGCACTTAAACAAGCTTATATCTCTGAACAGGCAAAATCAACCTTCCTTGCTAATATGTCACATGAGATTAGAACACCTCTTAATGGTATTTTAGGCTTTACAGATCTTCTTACAAAAAAAGATTTTGATAAAGATACAAAGCGCTACATCGATATTATCCATAAAAGTGGACAAACACTTCTCAATGTTGTTAATGATATTTTAGATTTTTCAAAACTTGAAAGTGGAGAGCTTCATATCTCTGAAACTGATGCAAATCTCTTTGATGAGATGGAGGCAACAGTAACTACCTTTGCATCTGTTGCTAAAAAGAAGCAAGTTGATTACTATACCTACATAGATACAAACATACCAACAACTCTTTACTGTGACATGCAACGGATAAAACAAGTGACAAACAATCTAATCAGCAATGCAATTAAATTTACTCCAGAACAAGGGACAGTAAGCGTTTCTATATCTCTTCTTGATATACAAGACGATAAAGCAAACATCAAATTTAGCGTAAAAGATACAGGAATAGGAATTCCAGAAGATAAAATTGCAACAGTATTTCAAGCGTTTTCTCAAGCAGATAACTCCATTAGTAGAAAATTTGGAGGAACTGGACTTGGTTTATCTATCAGTAGTCAGTATATCAAAATGATGGGTTCTGAGATTAAAGTAAGCAGTAAAGAGGGTGAAGGTAGTGAGTTTTATTTTACACTCTCTCTTCCTATTGTCAACAACGAAAAACGTTATGCAAATTACTTTTCCACCAATGCCCTCAATGTGAAAATCATGACAAGTTCTGAAGATAATGTTTGTGGAATCAATACTATTATCACGAGCTATCTTAATGCTTGGCAATGTAGTTATAAAGAGATTCACTCTTTAGATAAATTAAATGAAGAAGACGATATTCTCATTGTATGTGCAAAACTTTTTAATCAAGAAAGTTGCGAGGAAGCACTCGATAAATATGAAAAACTTCAAATTATATATATTGAAGATGCTCTCACCCATTTTGAATGTTCCCATAAAAAGTTTCATCTACTTGAACAACCTATGACAGGTTCTGCTCTTTTTGATAAACTTATATCGTTTGCCAATATAGATCAAGATTTCCTCGAAAATACAACGGATGAAATTATTTCAGAAATATATGATGGTCATCTGTTAATTGCTGAAGATAATCTTACAAATCAAATGCTAATTTCAGCTATGCTTGAAGAAAAGGGCATTACATTTACTATCGTTGACAATGGACAAGAAGCTGTTGATAAAGCACTTAATTCTGATGGTTTTGACTTGATATTTATGGATATAAATATGCCTGTGATGGATGGCATTGTAGCAACTAAACTCTTGCGAGAAAAAGGTTATAACAAACCTATCGTTTCTCTCTCCGCCAATGTTATAGAATCAGATAGAGAAAGTTTTCGACAAGCAGGAGTCAATGATACACTCAATAAACCAATTGTGCCATATGAACTTGATGCTATTTTAAAAAAATATCTTACATCAAAGAGAGATGAAAATCAAACCGAAGTAATAGATTTTGACATTGTGCATCTCCAAAGCATTGCAAAACATCTCTCTATACCAAATCATGAGATTATCAAAAAACTGCTTGCAAGTTTTTCTGCGACAGCAACAGAATTATTGGAAAAATTGCAAGAAGGGTCTCTTACTAAAGATATAGCTCATAATATAAAAGGTGTCTCTGGAAATATGCGTTTTAACAACCTTTACGAACTTGCAAAAACAGCTGAGTTAGAGGTAGAAAACTACGATGATGAGAAGAAAGAGGAGGTCAAAAAAGTGATAATCCAACATCTGCTTCATCTTCGAGAAGAGATTGAGAAAATTCTTACATAAAAAGGTAATTTTCTCTACTCTCTTGAATCTTTGAAATCCCCTCTTGTGCATTTTTATAAATCACTGGAATGGAAAAGTTTTCATCTTTTATATTTTGAAATACTACAGAGAACTTAACACTCCCAGAAAGTGATTGATTTTCTTGAATACCTACTGTCAATTTTTTATATATATTTTTCATCACTTTTACTTCATAATTTTTAACCAATAAAGCAAAGCTCGCACCATGAAGTTTTGCCACAATAGCATTGGAAGGTGCTGAGCCTTTAAGCACCTTTGCAAATGTACGCATCACTTTGTTGGCACCTAAATATCCATAAAGATTATTTATCTTTTCAAAACGCTCTATTTTGACAAAGACAAACCAGAAACTCTCTTTTTTATGCTGCTTTTGTTTCATTTGAGAATCTAAATAAAAACTGTTAGTAAGTTTTGTTAGTGAATCCGTGATTGTTAACTGTGCTAATTGGGCTTGCTTGTGCTTTATCTCTTCAAGATATGCTACATTACTCAAATGTGTTTTAACACGAGCCTTTAATTCAACACCATTAAAAGGTTTAATGATATAATCAAGCCCACCAACTTCAAAAGCTTGTGAAATATACTCTATATCAGTTTGTGCTGTTAAAAAAATCACTGGAATATCTCTTGTTTTTGGATCTTCTTTGAGCATCTTACAGACACTAAAACCATCAACCTCTGGCATATTAATATCTAAAAGTATAAGACTTATCTCATTTTGCATCACACTCTCTAACGCCGCTTTTGCATTGAGTGCAAACAAGAGCTTATACCCCTCTTCTTTAAGGTAAACAGCAGCAAGTTCAATATTGAACTTTTCATCATCAACAATTAAAATATTGAAATTATTATTGGTCTTCATTTTTTTACTTTATGTATGAGCAACAATAATCCGTAACTGTTTTTATTTTAAGATCAAATGATGCGTTTGCAGGTACCTCAAAGTGGATATTTGCCTCTTTTACTACTGTTACATTTTCAAATTTTGCCAACACGTCTCCTTTTTAAAATAAAATATCCTAAACCTGTATAGGTTAAAGCTTGCACTAAGAGCATGATAACATGAGAATGTAACATCTCCAAATCTGCATCCATTTGATTGAGTTGTAAAAAACCTTGTATAGCGGGTGTAGATGGAAACAAATTACTGAGCCATTGCACCCATTGAGGCACAGCTTCAAGCGGCCAGACAAATCCTGCACTAAACACTAACGGTAAAGAGGTAAGCAACACAACAGGGGTTGCCATCTCTCTTGATCTAAAAAGTGAGCCCAAAAAGATGCCAAATACAGCAGAAGTCATCAAAAACAAAACAGAAAAACTGATAAGCGGTGCAATCGTTGTAAGATGCGAAATCCCAAAAAACTGATACACAAAGCCAAAATAAAACATCATGTGGATAAAAAAGATACTAAAAAAGATGAGTATTCTTGAGAACATAACAAACACAGTTGGTGCGTTATAGTCATAATTTTTATAAAATCTCTCATTGACACCACCACCTAAGATGCCAAGCCCAATAAGCATCGTTTGTTGTAAAATGAGCACAAACACAGCAGGCACTACATACTGCGTGTAGGAGTTTTGTTCGTTGAAGAGATTGACTATTTCAATTTTAAAAGGGGAGAGTGCGTTTTTAATTCCCGCTGTTGGGGTACCTTTTGCAAGGAGTGCAGCGATTTTTATCTTTGCAGCCTGTGTGAGTACAGACTTCATCGCCGCTTCAAAAACACCACCGTAGATAAGAAAATAGCTCGAATCTGCTCCTATGGCAATGGTAGGTGAGCGTTTGAGCACAACATCTTTTTTAAAATCTTTTGGAATAACCACTATCCCTTTAATCTCACCGCGTGTGAGTGCCGTTTTTGCATCATCTTCACTCATATCATGTCTGGTCACACTCACCTGAGGCGTACTGTCTAACATAAAAGAGATTTCACGGGAGAGGTCTGTTTTGTCATAATCTACTACGCTGATGTGCAAAGAGCGAACACTTTGCAAAGAGTAGGGCTGAGGGTACAAAAAAGCATAGAGTACAACCCCTCCAAGAATAGTAAGAAGAAGTGCACCATCACTTAAAATAGCTCGCGCTTCATTGAGAAAAGTTTTGTAAAAACTCATGCCACTCTCCTTTTAAAACGCAGATACACTATGATGCCAAGACTCCAAAATGCCATGATTTTTACAAGCTCAGACCCAGAGCTCACCCCATAGTTTGCTTCTGAGATTTGTAAGGCTACATAGTGACTAATTGGTAGCATCTCCCTCCAAAAGAGTGCAAAGCCATTCATACTTTGTGCAGGAAACGTAACACCTAAAAAAGCAAAAGCAGGAGCTGTATAAGCCGCTCCAAAACTCAAAGCATGTGCATAATCAAACTCTACAACTATAAAAAGAAGTGCTATGATTTGGTACGCTATAACAGTACAAAGCAGAGCAAAAAGTGTTACTAAAGTTGAACCTTGAAACTCCCACCCCAACGTTCCATAAACATAAAAAAGATAAAGAGCACCGATAAATGTAAAATAAAGTGTATAAGGAAAAGCCTTGCCAAGTATCTTGACCACCATATGCTCCTGGAACTCCTCCCTCTCCTTCCCACGCTTTACTACTTCCCCAAAACTTACTAACATCACAATAACAATAAGTATCTGCCAAATAGCCGGAATCAAAGCAGAGACAAGAAATAAAAAGTAGTTTTGATAAAGATTGAAAAAAGGAGTGACCTGCATAGAGATAGCACCTTTTCCCATCAATGTACTCAGTGTAGATTTAATGATTTTACCCACTAAAATGTACTGTGTATTTAACATAACAGTTACTTGTGGGGCACGCCTTGTATAGGTATCTCGCTGAAATCCATAAGGGATAATAACAGCCCCATACGCTTTTGTACCTTGAAGCAATGAAAGTGCCTGATGGGTATCATCTACCTTGTAGGCAACTTCAAGTGTTTTTGTATCATCAAGTTTACTTACCAATATTCTTGAGAGTTGAGAGTGGTCATTGTCCACTACAGCAACAGGCAGGTTTTCTAAAACCCCATTATAAAAGATCGCAACAATAAGACCAAATGCAATAAAAGGTGCAAAGGTAAGTAAAATAATTTTATAATATGAACTTATAATACTATTTATCTCTTTGTGAAAACTCTGGTAAAATTCATTCATAATAACTATTTTCCATAAAAACCTTTGAAAATCTAAAAAGATATTGTATCATACTCTTACACACTTAAAAGGACGTTTCAATGACAGTGTCAAAAGAATCGATAAAAAATATTTATGCAACAAGTGCACTTATCGACAAACACTCCAAAGAGATAGCACAAACGATGTACTTTTTTATGTTTACAACATACCCTGAAGCTAAAGAGCTCTTTCGCAATGCACCTGCAAACCAACATGAAGTGCTTGCAGAGACCATCTCAGCTATTGCAGTAAATATTAATAATCTTGATGTGTTTATGCCCGCTATTAACAAAATTGCCTACACACATGTCCGCGTAGGTATTAAACCCAATCACTACCCTTATGTAACCAACTCGATTTTACATGCTTTTGAGAGTGTATTAGAAGATAAATTGCAAAACATCTCAATGCAAAACCTCCTTGATTCTTGGAGAGAGGCTATCAACTATGTGAGCCATCTTCTCATCAAAGAGGAGAAAAAAATATATGAGGAACTTAAAAACCACTAGGTTGAATAAGTACACTCATCCCCACACGCAAACCCTCTATCTTCTCTTTTGGACGTAGCTCCACTTCAAAGCTTTTCATATCAAACCCTTTACCGCTCTCTGTAGCACGCCATGAAGCAAAATCACCTTGGACTGCAATATAGCTGACAACAAACGTATAAAGTTTATCTGAAAGTGCCGGAATTTTTACCTGTAAGGTTGTCCCTTTTTTAAAAAAATGCAAATAATCCTCTCGCACACTCACTCGTGCCCACACATCATCCATATCGACTAATGTTACGACCGGAAAACCGGTAGGGGCGAGTTCACCCTCATGAATGAGTACCCCCGAGACCTCTCCATTATGAAAAGCGTACTGTTTTGTCTCTTTTACAAACGCCTCTACCTCATCGACTTTACCTTCGTACACCTGCTCTTGTGCATCAGCTGCTTCTTTGAGCTCCTCTCTTGCACCCTCTTTTGCCATGAGTGCTATTTGATGTGCCGCTACTGAGGTGTGTTTTGCTGCAAGGTATTTTGTATAGACCTCATCACGTTTTTGCTCTGAGAGTACACCTTCTTCATAGAGTTTTTGCACGCGATTGTAAGTTTTTTGCATCAACTCTTCAGCAGCTTTTGCTTTTCTATACTGCTCAAAAGCCGCACGCACTTCCTGTTTACGTGCACCATTGTTTGCCTGTTTTTTTTGAGCGTTTGCCGCCGCTTTTGCCGCTTTTGCCTGTTTGAGTTTTGCTTCTACCTCTGGAGAGTAGATACTAAAGATAGCATCGCCAACCTTAACCTTATCCCCTTTTTTGACAAAGATTTTACTTACTCTGCCGGGTACTTTTGAGGAGATATTATAGTTTTGTGCCGTTATCTCACCTTGGAGTTGCAGCGGTTTTGGCTGATATGCCTTATAAAAAGTGATGCCTACCCATAATGTTAGCACTAACACTAACGCTGCTGTTATTATTGCAAATATTTTTGTTTTCATTATTCATTTCCCTTTGTTAGAGTAAAAAATTGGTCTCGCTCACCACTAAGCACACACAACTGTGCAAGTTTTTGCATATAGGTATATGCAGCATTAAGTTTTTTCGTCTTGGCTCCAAGAAGCAACATCTGTGCATCAACGAGCTCTACCGATGTGGAGAGCCCCTCTGCAAAAGAGATGGTTCTAAGCCTATAGTTTTCCTCTGAGAGCTCTATGGTGGAGTTAAGTGCTTCGTACTCCTCTTTTGCATCCATCATCTCTTTGTAGGTTTTCTCAACCAACAAAGCAAGAGACTCCAACGCATCAGCACGAAGATGTGCCACTTTGGAGTGCAGCAGCTTTGCACTTTGTATCTCTTGTGACCTGTCTTTACGTTTAAGAATATCAATCTTAACCATCACACCTGCAAACCATTGCGGCATTGTTTGAGAGATGATAGAATCATCTTTGTAAAGGTTATAGTTCGCATACCCAACCACTTGCGGATGCCACGCACCTGTTTTGATGTTGATCAACGCTTTGGATTGCTCCTCTTTTGCATCTAAAACACCAAGTACGGCGCTTTGCTCTTGCGTTTGTTTTTCATAGTATACCTCATCTTGCTCATCACCACTCACAAACAAGGGGGAGCTTGGTTTGTCTTTTTGGTGTGTAAGTGATTCTAGTGCAGAGAGTGCTATCTCGTACTTGTGTTTCGCTTTTTGTGTCTCGATAGTTGCATTATCCCGTTGCACTTGGGCATTTAAAAGTTCTATCTTTGCAATTTGTCCGTTTTTACGCAGTTTTTGTCCGTTTTCATAATGTTTTTGAAGCGCTTTTTGTGATTCTAATCGTGTCTGGTAGAGTGACTTGGCCACCACTACACCATAATAGTACTTCACAAGCTTTAAAAACAAAGCATCCTCTTTCATCGCTTTGAGTGCTTTTGCTTCATCTAGCCCTGCACTGTAAATATCTTGCGCGGCGTCTATTTTTCCACCGGTATACAGTGGCCAGAGCATATGCAGGTTTGCCAAAAACACATCTTGCTTACTTAAGTCCAATCGAAATGGGATAGTCCCAAGAGGGATAGGTAGATTATTAAGATTTATCTTATCTTCTAGTTTTATCGGCTCACTGAGGTGGGTATAACTCCCTGTGAATGATACCGATGGCAAATACATCGAAGAGGCAGAATCTTTTTTCATCTGTGCAATCCCCACACCATCATCACTTGCTTTGAGTGATTCGTTGGCACTTTGCACCTTTAGCCAAGCATCTTCAATACTCATCGCATATAGTGAACATGTTATAAAAACCAATAAGAATGGTTTTATCATTGTTTTCCTCCCTGTGAAAATCTCACCCGTTGTGAATGTGTAATAGCTACAGCCATAGCATCGGAAATATCAAAAGGTTTAATCTCTTTTTTAATCCCCAAAAGACGTTTGACCATAAAATTGACCTGCTCTTTGCTCGCTTTGCCTTTTCCTGTGAGTGCTTTTTTCACCTGCAAGGCAGTGTACTCATGAAACTGCCCAAACTCTTGAAGCAGTTTAAGCATCACAGCCCCTCGAAACTGAGCAAATTTTAGTGTTGTTGCAGGATTGTGTGCATAAAAAATATCTTCAAGTGCTACCTCATCTATGGTGTGTTTGGCAAAAAGCTGCTCTATTGCTTCAACCATTTGAGGAATTTGAAACTGCAAATCTTCCGCTTTCATCTTGATAAGCCCCGCTTCTACAAGAGAGATTTTTGTATTTTTAAGTTGTATGATGGCATAGCCCATATTGCGTGTTCCAGGATCTATACCAAGAATATTCACTATGCTATAGCCTTAGTTTTTGTTTCTTGCCCAAGAAGCAGAGCGTTTTCATCAAGAGAGAGTGTCGCAAACTTCTCTAATGCACTTTTCACATCTCGAAGCAGTTTGTTTGGCTCTTCATAGATAATCTTTGAGATAAGCTCTCTACCACCGAGATACTGCATCACCCACAACTCTTTTGGTGAAGGTTTAAATGTTTTGCGTACATTTATCCGTCGCATCAACTCTAAAAACGGCTCCCCTTTTTGTTCTGCATCGCGAAGCACTACCTTATAGATATCGTGCATAAGTGTAACTATCCGCTCTGCCTCTACATCTCGCTCATCACCTGCATCTTCTAACATCGCAAGGAGTTTGGAGAGTTTTTTAAGGTACTGATACTTTGGTTTAAGCCCCTCTACAAGCACCGCTTTTGCACTTCCATACTTTTGCAACACCTCTAAAACTGTTTGCAAACTCTGTTCATCACTGCTTAGATTATACTCTTCTATGAGCAGTTGTGCCTCTTTCATACTCATGAGATATACCCCCCTTCACGCAATTTTTCTAGTATAGCCTCATCTGAGAGACCCTGTTTTTTGTAAACATTATACCAACTTTGAGCTTCTTGTGAAAGTTTTACACTCTCTTGAGAATAAAGTGCCTGATGCTCTAGCGTGTTAAAATGCTCTATGAGCTTACCTATGTTCATGATGTACTGTCTATGAAATGCTGCTTTTGGATGGGATGAAAAGAGCCAGCGAATCGCATCAAAAAACATCGCAGGCTTTCTGCCTGTCTCTTTGAGATGTAGTTTTAAGATGTACGCTCCATCTCCGTTGCGAAACTCCTGACGCACAAAGTTTGGTTGAATTTTACGACGCTCCTGATCAAACAAACTCACCACCCGCTTAATCTCAACATCAAGGTCAACCACTTCAGAAGAGACCTCTTTTTTACTCTCTTTTACTATCGCAGGAGATTTTTGCACCTCTTTTTTGGAAAAAAGATCTTCAGTTTGTAAAAGAGCCATAAACTCCTCATACAGCTCTAAAGCTTGCAAAATTTTCAAAAAATTCTCCAAAGAGGTATGCCCTGTGCGCTCAAACTTTGCATAATTGGAGTAACTCATCCCCAAATGCTCGGCAAAAAGCTTTTGTGATTTAAACTTTTCTTTTCTGATTTTTTGTATTTTGGAAGCTATCTCTTTTAACATGACAAAATTATACACCCTTCTTACAAAATTGTTACTGAGAGTAGTGATTTTTTTAGCTTTCTTCTCTGCATTGTTTTTTCTCTGAAACTATGTGATGAAAGAGAGCTATTCACACCCTTATTTTTTAAGTTATTCACATTAAATCTTCAAAAAAGAGCACTTTTTAAGTAAAGAGAGTGTATTATTCACATATTATTAAAAATGTAAAGGGTTTATGTGAATATTGGTCAAGAAGTTTTAGAACTGCTCAAAGAGGAGATAACAGAGATGGAATACAAACGCTACATCCAACATCTCACTTACGATAGCAAGAAGTCTTCATCATCACACGCGATATACTACGCACCAAACGCACTTGTTATTACGTGGATAAAAAACAAATACGCTTTAAAACTAGAGCATCTCTTTGAGGTGAAAAGCGGTGCAAAAGTAAGTGTTGAAATCTCTTTGAAAAATAAAGTAGATAGACGCAAAGCAAAAAAACAAGCAGAAACTCCAAAAACAACCAACTCCCTTTTAAACCCTTCACACTCATTTGATAACTTTATGGTGGGTGGAAGCAACAAGTTTGCCTACACTGCAGTAAAAAGTGTGAGTGAAAATGCCGGAAAAGTGTATAATCCTCTCTTTATCTACGGAGGTGTTGGACTTGGGAAAACCCACCTCATGCAAGCAGCGGGTAATGTGTACCAAAATGAGGGAAAGGTGGTTATTTACACCACGGTTGAGCAGTTTCTCAATGATTTTCTACACCATCTTCGTAACAAAACCATGGAGCGTTTTCAAGAAAAATACCGCAGTTGTGATGTACTGCTCATAGACGATATTCAGTTTCTCTCCAATAAAGAGGGGATCCAAGAGGAGTTTTTTCACACTTTTGAAGCACTCAAGGGAGCAGGCAAGCAGATTATCCTCACTGCAGATAAACATCCAAAAAAGATAGGCGGACTTGAAAAACGTCTACAAAGCCGCTTTGAATGGGGTCTTGTAGCAGATATTCAACCCCCTGAGCTTGAGACAAAAATTGCTATTATTGAGAAAAAATGTGAGATTAACAAAGTCAAACTCTCTAAAGATATCATCAACTATATTGCAACCGTGATTGATTCAAATGTACGTGAAATAGAGGGGATTCTCTCAAAACTCCATGCTTATTCACAACTAATGCATGTAGATATTGACCTTGATTTTACAAAAAATGTCCTCAAAGATCAGATGAATGAGAAACGAGCAACGATTGATATGGACTCTATAGTCCAAACCGTTGCTAAAGACCTTAACATCAAACCAAGCGAGATAAAAAGCAAAGGACGAAGTAAAAATATCGTTTATGCTCGCCGAATATCGATTTACATCTGTCGTGAGCTCACCCAAAACACTATGCCGCAACTCGCACAATATTTTGGTATGAAAGATCACACAGCTATCTCTCACACCATCAAAAAAATTAACGATTTGATAGAACAAGATGAAGATTTTAGAGTTAAAATCAAAGAGCTTACAAACAAAATTACCTCGATGAGTGAGTAAAAAATGAGAAATATAGGTCTGCTTGGTGCCATCTCCATAGGTATAGGCGGTATGGTTGGCGGTGGCATTTTTGCTGTTTTGGGTGAGGCAGTATCTTTAGCGCATGGGGCAACTGCTATCGCTTTTGTTATTGCGGGTTTTGTAGCCCTTTTAAGTGCTTACTCATACGCTAAACTCTCTGTAAAATACCAAAGTGAAGGGGGAACGGTCACTTTTATCGACAACGCTTTTGGAGATAACATTCTCTCAGGTTCACTCAATCTTATGCTATGGCTAAGCTACCTTGTCACTATCTCACTCTATGCCACCGCTTTTGCATCGTATGGAGCAACATTTTTTTCCCACCAAAGCTCTCTTTTAACACACATTCTCATAAGTGTAGCTATTTTTGTTCCTGCTGTTATCAACCTCTTAAGCAGCTCTTTTGTAAGTAAAAGTGAGGCTATCATTGTCACCATCAAAGTATCTTTACTTGTGTTTATCATCATTATGGGATTTTCTTACGTTGAAGTAGAAAAACTCTCACCACAACATTACGCTTCAAATTTTTCTATTGTTGTGGCTGGGATGATTATTTTTGTAGCATACGAAGGGTTTGAACTCATTGCAAATGCCGCAGAAGATATTAAAAATCCAGAAAAAAACTTACCCCGTGCATTTTACACCTCTGTTATTGTAGTTATAACTCTTTATATACTCATCGCTGTTATCACTACTGGAAGTGTAGATGAAAGCGTGCTCATGCAAGCAAAAGATTATGCACTTGCCGAAGCTGCTAAGCCATCTCTTGGCCATACAGGCTTTGTTATTGTCTCACTCGCAGCTCTGCTTTCTACCTTTTCAGCCATAAATGCGACTATCTATGGCAATGCACGACTTGGGTATGTGATAGCTAAAGATGGGATGCTTCCACGCTCCCTGATGGATGAAGATACAAAAACAGGTGTTCCCTTTAAAGGAGTTCTCTACACAACAATTTTAAGTCTATTACTTGCTAATAGTATTAATCTTACGGAGATAGCCATCATTGGAAGTGCAGGGTTTTTACTCATCTTTTTACTGACCAACCTCAGTGCTTATAAACTTCATAAAGAGATAGGTGCAAACAAAAGTATTACAATCATCTCTTCACTCTCTACATTTGCGGCACTCTCTACACTACTTCTTCACACATACAAGTCAAATCCACACGCGGTGATTATATTTATCTCATTTATTATTATCTCTCTTTTATTTGAACTCATTTATGGAAGATATATTCGTGGTTCACTCTTTGACCGTGAGTATAAAAAATTGTAAAAAAAGGGAAAAAAAGATATAATCCACATTATGTGAATAAGTATGCAAAAAGACTTTGTGTTTCATCACATCAAAAAGTAACGTGTTTTAGGGGAAAATGAGCTGTTTTCACATATTCACCACCCCTACTACTATTACTACAATTATATATTAAATAGGGAATATAACGATGATAATCACCATACCAAAATCGATTATTGAAAATATCTTGGTTCATGCTTCTCCTTTTTTAGAGAAAAAAGATACTTCACAAATCACCTCTCATGTCTATCTCAAAGCATCAAACGGAGTACTTACACTTAAGGCTACCGATTATGAGATAGGTTTTTTAGTTACTACAGATCAAGTTAACATCACCCAAGATGGAGAGATTACTGCAAATGGAAAGAAATTTTTAGATATTGTAAGAATCTTAAAAGATGGAGATATCAATCTTGAAGTTAAAAA
>WFQD01000313.1 GCA_015487265.1 Sulfurimonas sp.
ACACAAAATATAATCATTGTTTTTTGCTAATTCTTCACTTGATTTACCTGCTTTTTTAGTAATTCTAGGAAATAAACCCACAAAATTCTCTTCCCCATAAATCTCATCCATAACTTTTCGTAAGTTTGCCACTTCATCATCATCAATACTCACAAAGATAACACCATCATCTTTGAGGAGGTTTCTACTGAGCCACAAACGCGGGTATATCATGTTGAGCCAGTTTGTGTGGCGGCGTCCTGTGCTAGAGGTTTTTGTGCTTGTGTAGCCCTCATCTCTTAGTTGGTCAGTTTGTAGCATATAGTTTTGGATAGTGTCGCCCCAAGTGTCCTTATAGACAAAATCTTTGTCTTTGTTGTAAGGTGGGTCGATGTAAATCATTTTGACTTTTTTGTGGTAGGAGTTTTGTAGGAGTTTAAGAACTTCTAGGTTATCGCCCTCTATGAAGACATTATCCCCATCAGGGATGCTCTCATCTTCATCAACCTTGAGAGTTGCGTTTGTTTTGGCTTTGATGATTTTGTAGCACTCTTTTTTGCCAGACCAGTTAAAAGAGTAATGCTCACTCTTTTCATCAACATTTTCACCTAAAATAGTTTTGAATTTATCATAGTTTATATGACCATCTTCAAAGATTTCAGGGAAAATATCTTTGAGTTTTTCGAGTTTTTCTTGCATTATATCTTTGCTATACAAATCCACATAGAGCCTTTGAGTTGATTTTTTAGAGTAATTATTATAGCGAAATTCTGAGTTACAAAAATATTCTTTGTGTTAAGTACTCTACAATAAGCAGATAAAAAAACATCAGTAATTTTTTATGTATATTTGGATTCACTTTCTCTTTGAGATGCACACCAATGTAAACACCAAGTAAAGAAGCAAGACCTATTATTGCACCACTATACATGTCTATCTTTCCATAGATACTATGCGAAATAAAACCAGATACAGAAGAAAAAACCACAAAAAAGAGTCCTGCAGATGTGGCATTTTTGAGTGAAATATGCAAAAATCCTACTAAAATAGGGACTAAAAGCAAACTCCCCCCTACTCCAATACTCATACTTATACTACCAATAAAAAAACCGATAATAAGCAGAGTCAATCGAGATACTTTTTTACTTGTGACATGTTCTTTTATGGAGAAAAAAAGTCTTCCCAAGGCAAAAATTGCAAAAAACAAGAAGATTATTTCAAGCACAATATCACTTGTATAACGTGTTATAAAACCACTTGTTTGGGCACCAATAAAACCACCGATACCAATGCTCGTAACCATAGCAATATCAAGTGTACCCTTTTTGTTGTTTAAATAACTGCCATACATAGAACTAAAAACCATTTGTACCACAGAAATACCAATAGCAACTTTTGTTTCATACCCTAAAAGCAAAAGAAAAGGAACTAAAACAGTTCCCCCTCCTACACCAAAAAAGCCAGAAATTGTTCCAACAAACATCCCAAGCAACACTAATTCAAACATGAAAATCCGATATTTTTATGCAATTGTACTCAAATATGCCTTATATTTAATTTTTCTTTGAGTTTAACTATGTATAATTTATAATTATTACAACAAAGGTTTCAAAATGTTAGAAACAATCACTGAAGCAACAAAGCATTTTTGCGAACACCAAATGCGAACAGACTATACCATCAAAGAGACAATTTCTCAAACAGATATGTTTATTGCCTATATCGATATAGATACAAATACAAACCAAAAACATAGAGTCTATGTCGCCTGCGATAAAAATTTTATTCAAAGAGTTGCAACACTCTTTTTAGAAGAAGAGTCTTGTGATGATGAAACACTTATGGATATGGCACTTGAGACTGCAAACCTTATTGTTGGAAGTGCTAAAGTTCTCGCTGAGTCAAGTGATACACCATACACAATCAATACACCTTGTTTTGAAAAAATAGGTACTTTTGATTTTGCTTACGACAAAGCACTCAGTGTTCTTGCAGACAGTGATACCATTCTCATTGCAATCAAGGATATAAATGGCTAGTAAAAAAAATTATCATCTCTTTTCTGAAGAGGAAACGCAGTTTAATCCAGAACAAGAACTCTCATGGATGGATTACTCTGGTATTTTAGATATGGAAGTGGAATTTATTGCAGATTTAGGAGAGACGGAACTCAATATTGCAGAAATTTTACAGCTTGAGAAAGGCTCTATTATAGACTTAAAAAAACCTGCGGGTGAAAGTGTGGAATCTTATGTCAATGGAAGGATTATAGGTAAAGGTGAAGTTATGGTCTATGAAAAAAATCTTGCAATTCGTATCAATGAAGTATTAGATTCAAGTGCTGTTTTATACTATCTTTCCAAGGAGCGAGCCTAAGATGAAACTCTTTTTTCTCTTTTTTCTCTTTTTGACAAGTCTGCATGCATCTAAGATTTTAAGTTACAATATTTACGATAGAACAGACAGATCAGATGTCATGATTACCTTTGATACACCCTACGAAGATGTTATCAAGCAAAGTACAACAGCTTCTCAGATTATTATTACACTTGCTGGTGCTTCAATAGAATCTGCAAAAATCAAAAAAACAAACTCCTCTTTTTTACACTCTATTAAGATTATTCCTATGGAAAATCAAACACAGATTATTGCCAATATAAGCAGACAAACGCAACTGCGTATTTCAAAAACATCCGATGCCTATGGATTACGCCTTAGATTTTCTCTGAAAAAATCACTACAAAATCAACAACATACACAAAATAATGCTTTGCCAACACGAACCTCACCTGATCTCTCTACACTCCCTACAAAAAAAAGCGATAATCTCTCAACAAGTTATTATATTGTAGTGACTATTCTTATTATTGGGATTTTTATACTCTTTATGGTGAAGAAAAAAATCACTAACAATACTTTAAAAAATCCCAAAAAAGAGGCTTGGCTCTTTCAAGAAAACAGAGAAACTGCCAAAGCACCAACAGAAGCACAAGAAAATGTCTCTATTCGATTTCAAAAAGCACTTGATAGTGAAAATAGTGTCGTTATGCTTGATTTTGCAGATCAAAGTTATCTCGTTCTTATGGGAAAAAGTAATATACTCTTAGACAAATTTCATGGCGATAAACCGACAACACAAGAAGATTTTAACTCTATTTTACAAAGTAGAAATGAAGAGCTTGAAAATTTTTTAGGAGAGAAAGCACCTCAAAAACAAGTGCAAAATGAAGACACAACAGAAGCCCTGCGTTCTTATAAAGAGAGAGCTGCTACTATGCTTTATGATGTGTAGCAGTTTTTTTATAGCGTTCTTTTAAAAGTTTTGAGATTGTTTTAATATGCGATGGTGTTAAAAGATACTTCTCATCCATCTGTTTTGTTATATGAAAAACCTCTGTCACGGTAATACCATAGGGGTCTTTTTTCTCTTTTGTAATTTTTCCATCTTTATCAAAAGAGTAAAGCATAAGATTTTTTCGTGCTTTTTGTATGTAGTATGTTACCACAATTTCATCTGTATGTTTTTTTTCTAATGCAACAACAACTTTTTGTGTTTCACTATAAGTTTGATCAAGTTTTAAAAGTGTACGTACATCTTCAACATTCATATAACCTATATAAAACTTGTTGTACAAATCGTGATAGCGTTGAATTTTAAATTGCATTAAAAAATTCATATCTACGATATACTTTTTATGTGCACGCAGTGTTTTTGTAATCCACGACATTGTATTATAGTACCTAAAAGGGTGCAATTTTAAAGTATGTGCTTCTATCATTTTAGAAGACCATTTTTTATCTTTGTCTTGTAACATTCGCTTTTGTGCTTGTGGCTGTTGAATATACTCTAAAACATCCTTAGCAGAGTACTCTTTTGTGAACCAGACCTTACAGTAATCAGGAAATTGCTTTACTCCAGTAGCCCCTTCATTTAAGATAATCAATGCTTTTATTTCATAATGTGGAAAGATTATTTCTAAAAGTGCTTTTTTCTTTCTCAATCGTCTTCGTAACTTTAAAACAGATTTTACAAGGGTCATTTCAACAAAATAGAGTTCGTTGTTTTTTGTAATAAACATTGCATCAAATTCGCTAATCTCGCGACTTTTTGTTCTATATACAATCTGCTCTTTTTCACTTATAGAGAGTGTATTTGCATAGGCTTTATGTCTATTTTGATGAAAGCCTTTTAAAATAAACTTTGTAATATAATCATTTTCTTCAGCATAACGAAGCAGTTTTTCATAAATAAAATTTTCATATGCCTCCCCTTCAAAGGAGCGGTATGAACTCATATAAGAGGGGTCATCCAAGGCGATTTTTTTATCTATCAAAGAGAGGAGATACCTTGTATTGTATGCATAATGATACATATTATCTGCGATGTCACTCTTTTCTAAATTCTGAATCGATTTGGAAATTTCTAACATTACATCACCATTTTATTATTTGCAAAAAAATCATCAATACGATTTCTATACTCTACAATATCTTCAATACGATTTACATCATTTCGTAAAATTGAAGCACCTTGATAACCTTTAGAGTATGTATGTGTATGTTTTCTAAACATGGCAACCCCATGGGAACCATAAAAATCTATCATCTTGTCGAAATGTTCCATAATTATCTCATGTTTTAATTTTTGATTAACATACTCATTTCCACTACGAAGCTGATGAAAAATCCAAGGGGCACCAACAGCACCACGACCTATCATAACACCATCGGCACCAGTATGTTCTAAAACCCATTTTGCTTTTGCATAGGAGTTTATATCACCATTAGCAATAACAGGAATAGAAACTGCCTTTTTAATCTCTTTTATAGCATCGTAATCCACTTCTGCTTTAAATTTTCCAGCACGGGTACGCCCATGGACAGCCAAAAAATCTGCACCACTCTCCTCAACTCTTTTTGCAATATCAACATGGTTTTTTTCTTCAAATCCAAGTCGAATTTTGACACTTGTCATACTTTTGTTAGAGGTATCTTTTATGGTTCGAATAATATCACCCATAAGCGGTAGATTTAACAATAGTGAACTTCCACTCCCATGCCCTACAACCTTAGGCACAGGACAACCACAGTTTAAATCAATGATATCTATACCATCCTGCTCATTTAAAATTTCTACAGCAGAGCGTACAACCTCTACATCTGCACCTGCAATCTGTACTGAATATGGGTCTTCAAGAGTACTTTTTTGTAACATATGTAATGTTTTTTCTGAACCATGTGCAAGGGCATTGGAGCTTAACATTTCACTTACAGTTAAATCTGCTCCAAATTTTTTAACAACACTTCGAAATGGGAGATCAGTAAAGCCCGCAAGTGGGGCTAAGACATAGAGAGGATTTTCAAAAGAGAGTTTTTTTTGCATAAACTTTAGATAAAGAGTTCTATATTAAAGTTTTGATTATTTTCTCTCAGTGCTTTATATGCTTTGAATTTTTTATACTCATCAGGTTGTGAAATTTCTAAAAGTGCATAAGCAGGATCAAGCATTTCTAAATCAAAAAGTGTGTAAAGATATGCTTCTACAGCCTCTTCTTTCTCAGCACTTAACATTTCAAAAAGTTTAATTCTTTGGTCTGGATTCATTGCTTTTGCTGTTACTTTAGAAATTTGCATATAATCTTCATGGTTTAAATCAAGTGATTTCATCAATGCTACAATTGTTTCATTGTTCATCTCTAAACTATTTTCATTAGAATTAATGCGAGCTAAAATTTTCAAAAGAGTTTCTTTTGTTAAAAATTCTTTATATTTTTCAATATTCGCAACAGTTGCACTACTCACATAATCTCCATAGACTTCTTCACAAAGTTCTTTCGTATACTTTTGTGCATGAGACAAGATATCTTCTGCTTTGAGATTCCCTTTTTTATACATATTTCTTTGATTCTGAATATACAGAGGATTATCCGTTTCTAAAGAAAATGGTTTTAAATCAACAACTTCGCCACTTTGAATATTTTTAATCGCTTGCAGTGCTGCGTTTAATTTTTTTGTTCTTTCATCATCTTCATCAAGTACTATATCTGTATTTGGAAACACAACACTATTATCTAAAAGTTTCCCAAAAAGCTCAAATTCTGCCGTTTTAAAGGTATGCTTGCGCTCTTTTTTCCCTAAATAGGCTTCAGTAATAGAGTCAAAAAGTTTTTCATAATCTTTTTGAGATTTTCTTTGCTTTAATTTGGCTAGCATATTGTAAAAAGACATATGCAAAACACTTGCGACATAAAGTAAAAATGTTGGAACAACAACTAAAAGTGCGATTGACAAAGGAGGAAGTTCAAAGTATCCAAAAAAGTTCAACGCCATTGTGTCATTTGTTAAGTAGGCATATACATACCAACCTACTACAGCCATTAAAATAAATGCTGCTACAGAATATCTTTTTATAAACATCTCAAATCCTTACTTCGTTTTTTCTATTATTTCTCTACAATCTATACAGTAAATTGCATGTGGTTTTACTTTTAATCTTTGAAAGCCGATAGGGTCTTCACACATTTCACAAATACCATAATTCCCTGCTGCAATCTTTCCAAGTGTTACATCAATCTCTCGTAACTCTTTTTCCTGCTGTGTAACAATAGCACTCTCGACCATAGAGTTATTATTGACAGATGCATGATCACCTTCATCATTTAACTCTAAAGCATTTAACTCTTCAAGTTCACTATGAAAACTATGGATATTTTTGTTTATCTGCTCTTTTCTACTTTCTAAAATCTCTTTAAAGTAGTTTGCTTCACTCGTTTGCAATCTAAAATCCTTCTAAATATTTTACTTATGATACGGATGGTTACTTAATATAGAAAAACCTCTATATATTTGTTCAAGTAAAACAACCTTGGCAATCTTATGACTCATTGTTAAATCACTTAAACTAATAATAGCATGCCCTTTATTTAAAAACTCTTTTTCAAAACCATAAGCCCCACCAATAAAAAACTTTACAGACATTTTATCATTTAAAAGCTTACTAAACTCAAAACTATCAAGATTTTTCCCATCAGGATGCAACATAATACAAAATCCTTTATCTAAATAGGCTTCTAAAGCTTTAGAATATGATTTTTGTGATGCTTCTGGAGAAATAG
>WFQD01000314.1 GCA_015487265.1 Sulfurimonas sp.
CTTTTTATCACTCAAGCACATTCAAACTTCAAACTTCCAACATTTTCCCATAACGAATTTCCTGAATTTCCAAACTATGAAGGAAAACCTCGCATCTCAATTGATTCACATACTCTTATAGAATCACTAAAAAAAATCACACCGGCAATCGATACAAACAACCCTAAGTTTGAACTCAATGGTGCACTTATAGATATTCAAAAAGAGAAAATCAATTTTGCTTCAACTGATACAAGAAGACTTGCAGTTGTTGAACTCTCAAATCAAAGTGAAGCAGAACTCTCACTCATCATCCCTAAAAAAGCAATTATCGAGATACAAAAACTCTTTTTTGACAATATTGAACTTTACTACGATGAAACAAATCTTATTATCCACTCTGAACAATACACTTTCTTTACAAAACTCATCAATGGAAAATTCCCTGAATACTCTCGTATTATTCCTAAAGAGATAGCACATACCTTACTTCTTCCAAAAGCAGTTATGATAGACTCTATCAAACAAATCACTACTATCTCAACAGATGTAAAAATCACGTTTGAACAAAATGTTATACGTTTTGAATCACTCAGCGATGACAACATTGAAGCAAAAACAGAGATAGGCTTTAATACACCATTTAGTGAGCCTTTTTCACTTGCTATAAACTCACGCTACTTACTTGACTTCTTAAATGCTATTAATAACTCAGAATTTACAATAGGACTTAATGAAGGCAATCTACCATTCATCTTAAGTGATGAGAACTTTCAAACTGTTGTAATGCCAATAGTGATATAAATTAGGAGAATTAATGGAGACAAATTACGGAGCTGGTAATATTAAAGTCCTTAAAGGACTTGAAGCTGTAAGAAAACGCCCTGGGATGTATATTGGTGATACGGGTCATCGTGGTCTGCATCACCTTGTTTATGAAGTTATAGACAACTCTATAGATGAAGCGATGGCAGGGCATTGTGATACTATCACGGTCACACTTACAAAAGATGGAAAATGTCGTGTAAGTGATAACGGTCGTGGTATCCCTACAGATATGCACCCAACAGAGGGTATGAGTGCTGCTACTGTTGTTTTAACTGTACTACATGCGGGTGGTAAATTTGATAAAGATACCTATAAAGTCTCAGGTGGTCTTCATGGGGTTGGTGTCTCAGTAGTTAATGCACTCTCTGCTGAACTACACATGACAATTTACCGTGATGGTAAAATTCATGAGCAAGATTTTCAACAGGGTATTCCTCAAAAAGAGTTAGAGGTAACCGGTACAACTCGCAAAACAGGAACTACCATTGAGTTTATGGCGGATCCTTCCATATTTACTGAAACAATTACTTTTGAGTATGAATATCTTGCTAAAAGATTTAAAGAGCTTGCATATCTTAACCCATTTATCACTATTAAGTTCAATGATGAGAGAACTGGGACAAAAGAGGTGTATCACTTTGAGGGTGGTATTGCTCAATATGTCAGTGATATGAATAAAAAAACACAAGTTGCTTCTGTGTATAGTTTTAGTGGAAAAGTGGAAGATATTGAGTTTGATATTGCTCTTATGTATAATGATTCTTATGAAGAGAAACTTGCTTCTTTTGTAAATAACATCCGAACACCAAACGGTGGTACCCATGAAGCAGGATTTCGTGCAGGTTTAACTCGCGTTATCTCAAACTATAATTCCAAAAACGGTGCTGCAAAAGAAAAAGATGTCAAAATCTCCGGTGAAGATGTCAAAGAGGGGCTTATTGCCATCGTTTCAGCACGTGTACCAGAGCCGCAATTTGAGGGGCAAACAAAAGGGAAACTTGGAAATACTTATGTGCGTCCACTCATCCAAAAAGCAACAGGGGAAGCACTCTCTAAATATTTTGAAGAAAATCCAATAGAAGCAAAAGCGATAGTACAAAAAGCACTAATGGCTGCTCGTGGTCGTGAAGCTGCAAAAAAAGCAAGAGAATTAACACGTCGTAAAGATGTAATGACAGTTGGAACGCTTCCTGGAAAACTTGCAGATTGTCAAAGTAAAGACGCAAGTGTATGTGAGCTTTACTTAGTGGAAGGGGATTCTGCAGGTGGTTCAGCAAAAATGGGACGCGATCGTGTTTTTCAAGCAATTCTCCCACTTAAGGGTAAGATTTTAAATGTTGAAAAAGCGCGCTTAGATAAGATCTTAAAATCAGATGAGATTACAAATATGATTACAGCAATGGGTTGTGGAATCGGTGAAGAGTACAATGAAGAGAAACTCAGATACCATAAAATCATCATCATGACCGATGCCGATGTTGATGGTAGCCATATTCAAACACTTCTTCTTACTTTCTTCTTCCGTTATTTTAGAGATATAGTCGAAAAAGGGTACCTCTACCTTGCACAGCCGCCACTCTATCGTTACATGAAGGGTAAGAAAAAAGAGATTTACTTTAAAGATGACCGTGCAATGAACGATTATCTGATTGAAAATGGAGTAGAGTCTTTAGAAATTGAGAGTATTGGACGTAATGATCTTGTCGCATTTTTTAAGATGGTTGATCATTATGCATCAAGTCTTGAAGCGTTAGAGCGTCGTTATGCACTTGTTGATCTTATTCGCCATTTTATTGAAAACCCTGATCTTATCTCTCTTGGTGCAAAAGAGATGTTTGCAAAAGTTGAAGAGTTTTTAACGAGCATCAATAACAACATACTCACACACACTATAGATGAAGAACAAAATGAGCTTCATCTCTTTGTGCAAACACAAGGGGGTATGGAGGAGTTAGTTATTAATGATGAACTCTTTAGTGCACCACATTTTGTAGAAGCAAGTTACGTATATAAGAAGATAGAAGAGTGGGATATAAGCTTTGAAAATGACATTTTAGATGAGCTTGAAAACATTAAAGAGTATGCGAAAAAAGGTGCGTATATTCAGCGTTATAAAGGTCTTGGTGAGATGAACCCAGAGCAACTTTGGGAAACAACCATGACACCTGAAAATCGTGTGTTATTGCAAGTAACCATAGAAGATGCGGAAGTTGCAAGTGATGCCTTTACCCTGTTTATGGGAGATGAGGTTGAGCCACGCCGTAACTACATCGAAACACATGCCAAAGATGTAAAACACCTCGACGTATAGATGTTATTACCAGAGAAAAAAGAGAGGGAGTATCGCTTTAAGCTAGCACTGCGTATAGCACTTCCAATCTTTGCTTTGGTAGTTCTTCTTATCTCCTCTACCCTTATTGGGAATTACGAAACACTCCATACTAGCTTCTTTATAGAATCTATTTTACTTATCGCTTTTAGTATCTACTTTACCCTTTATATTCTTTACAATGGGTTTGATGAGAAGATTACAGATAGTGTAAGTAAAAGCTTTACACGTGATTATCTTTTAAAATATCTTGAACAGGAGATACAAAAAGAGAAAGAATATACTCTTATTCTTATAAGTATCACCAATCTTCATGATATTAATAAACAGTACGGTCTGCAAAACGGGGATAAAGTACTCTTTGAAGTAGCACACTGGATAGGGGAAAACCTTACTAAAAAAGATATACATAATGCACCGATTGGACATCTTAAAGGGGGAGATTTTATAGTAGGACTTCGGGGTGACAAATCTAAATATTCAAGTACTATGGATATGATGTGTATCCGTGCAAGCGAGTTGCATATTGATTCTATTGAAATCAATATTGCAGGTGCAATTGTTGATACAAATTACTCAAAAGATCTTCAATATCTTATCGAAAATCTTTTTGAACAACAAGAGCAAAATATCAAACTCAAATATCAAGAAAATGAAGAAAATATAGATCCTAATGAGCTTGAATCACTTGTACTTGAAGCGGTAAAAAATAGAGAAGTGATTGTAAGTTGTCAAAATGTTTATAGTGATAAAGAAGTTGCTTTTTGTGAGATATTTACTAAGCTTAAAACCTCTGATGGGCGATATTTTTATCCAAAAAAATACCAAAAAATTCTTAAAAAAATAGGGCTTATGTTTATTTTTGAAAAGATGATTTTGGAGATGTTGCTTTTAGAAAAAACACAAAGAAAATTTGCTCTGCATATCTCTGCTGCATCACTGAGAAATGAAAAGTTTTTACATGAAATAAAAATACTTCTGCAATCTTATAAAGAGCAGTATGATGAGATTATTTTCATCATTAGCGAGCAGGAATATTATAGTTTTACAAAACGTTTCAATGCTATTATTCAATCACTTAAAGCAGACAACATACGTATAGCAGTTGATAAACTAGGTGTATATCATAGTAGTTTTTTATATTTTAAAGAATTAGAGATAGATATAGTAATTTACGATACATCTTATTCACATCTGCAGAAACTTCAACAACAGCATTATATTATAGAGGGATTTGAACTTATGAC